>CAMKAP010000060.1 GCA_946410505.1 uncultured Clostridia bacterium | reverse complement strand
TTATCAGTATGCCGTTCATGCTGCGCTTTCTGATCGGCTTTACCACCGAAGTGGACGTAAGCGCGTCCATCAGTATCCAGGAGTATGTGAGCTTTCTGATGACAGTGTTTGTGATCTTCGGCGCTGTTTTTGAGTTGCCGGTGATCTCTGTTTTA
This sequence comes from uncultured Clostridia bacterium, assembly GCA_946410505.1. The sequence continues at coordinate 9,691 of CAMKAP010000060.1, read as the reverse complement.
CTCACGGCGCTGGGCGTGCTGCGGGCTGACTGGCTGCGCAAGGGCAGACGTATCATGATCGTACTGATCTTTCTGCTGGCCGCGATCATCACGCCGCCGGACGTGGTCTCTCAGATCATGGTGGCCATCCCCATGATCGCGCTGTATGAACTGAGCATTTTCCTCAGTGCCCTGGTGTCAAAGGCGAAAAAGAAAGCATCCCTTGATGCAGCAGTGGAAGACGGAGAATAAAAGGATCTGTCAGGAGAAACGGACGTGAAAGAGAACGCCGCTTCTGCTTGACAGATCTTTTCTTCTCAGGTAAAATATAAACATATGAGTGCGCTGTGAACAGCGCAAAACAACAATGGAGGTCGCCATGAAAAAGGAGAAGAAGAGACTCCTGCTCGACCTTGCAGTCATGATCTGCTGCACTGCTCTGTGTCTGGTTCTGCTCAGCGCTGTATTCCCCAAAGGCCCCGTGGCCATGGCCGCCGCGCCCACCAATGAAAAATCTGCGAGCGGCGTGCGCATTGCCAAGGTGGAGGAGACCGGCTCCGGTATCACGCTCCTGACTGCGAAGGAATGGGAGAGCACTTACCCTGAGATCTACGCGTCCTATATGAAAAACAGCGAAAACGACTCCGCGGAGGACTATGTGGAGAATTACCCCATGATCTCCACGCTGTTCGAGGGCTACGGCTTTGCCAAGTTTTACGGCGGCGCCCGCGGCCACACCTATGTCATCGATGATGTGACCAGCACCGGCAGGCCCCACGCCATGGCAAACTGCTTCACCTGCAAGACCCCCGATTTCACCGTCATGGCCAACGAGCTGGGCGACGCTGCCTACTCTCTGGCCTTTGAGGATGTGCAGCAGCAGGTCAACGAGCCTCTGAGCTGCTACAACTGCCACGGCAACACCGGCAGCACCCTGATGGTGACACACCAGTACCTGGCCAACGCCCTTGGCAGCGATCTTGAAAAGGTTGACGCTGCCACCCTGACCTGCGGTCAGTGTCATGTGGACTATTACTTTGCACCTGAGACGAAGTCCACGACCCTGCCTTACACCAGCCTGGAGAGCATGAGCCCGGATGCGATCCTGGATTACTACAACAATCTGATGGTGGACGGCCAGGTGTTCGCCGACTATGTCCACGCAAGCTCCGGTGTACGCCAGATCATGGTCAACCATCCCGAGCTGGAGACCTTCACCGGCAAAGGCAGCGTTCATTTCGGAACCTTCACCTGCGCAGACTGCCATATGGGCACCGTGACAAAGGAAGACGGAACGACCTACCCCAACCACTTCCTGCGCAGCCCCCTGGACAATCCCGAGCTGATCGAGAATACCTGCTCTGCCTGCCATGAGGATCTGTCTGCAAAGGTCCATGACATTCAGGCAAAGGCGGAGGAGCGGACCTATGACATCGGCTATAAGCTGGAGGACCTGATCAACAAGGTGACGGCGGCTGTCGAGAGCGGTGAGTACAGCGACGAGGAGCTGGACGCCATTCGCATGAGCTACCGTAACGCGCAGTTCTACTGGAACTTCGTGTTTGTAGAGAACAGCGAGGGTGCGCATAACTCCAAGCTGACCCATGACTGCCTGGATAAGTCCGAAGCCCTGATCGCCGAGACGCTGGCGATGTTCCACTGATCCTGCGAGTGCTAACAGGCCGTCCCGCCCATCGGGCGGGGCGGCTTTCCTATTTGATCATCACAAAATATGTAGAATCAACGGTGAGATCATGTTGAAAAAGACTTTTCGGTTTCTGCGCTCCATGCGCTTCGGCATCCTGCTGCTGGCATTGATCGCGGCCTGCTCTGTCGTGGGCTCTGTGATCCCGCAGGAGAAGGGGGCTGCCTGGTATGCGCAGAACTATACGAATATCCATGCGACGCTTCTGACCCTGGGACTGGATCATGTGTTCAAGGGCTGGCTTTTTATTTTGATCCTGGTGCTCCTGTGCCTGAATCTGAGCCTCTGCTCGATTCTCCGCTTTCGCAGCACGGTGCGGGCTTGGGAGAGGCCGGAACAGGCGGCTGCAGCGCTGCCCACCTTCGAGAAGCTGACTGAAGAGGAGCTGGAACGGGTGCGCGGCTATCTGCGGGAGCGGCATTGCCGTGAGACTGCTGTCGGCGATGCCCTTATCTACAGCAAAAACAGCTTCGGCCGTTTCGGGACTTTTCTGACCCATCTGGCCATTTTGCTTACCGTCGTCTTCGGTGCGGCGGCGCTCTATTCGCCCACAGTGATGGACCGGAGCTGCCTTCCCGGTGAGTCGCTGCGCATGGAGGACGGTACCCAGATTGAGGTGGAGAGCTTTCATATTGAAAACGACGAAGGCGATCTGGATTTTGAAAGTGTCCTTCGTGTGACGCTGCAGGACGGACGACAGAGCGATTGGCGCCCCGTGAGTGTGAACCATCCGCTATCCTTCGGCCATTATAAAATCTACCAGCAGACCTATGGCACAGCCGGGTCTCTTACGGTCCGCAATAACGATACAGGCGGCGAAGACGATTTTACTTTGACCGAGACCTGCTTTCTGACCATGGACGGCACAAACGGTATCTGGTATGAAACGCTTTATCCGGGCTATATCCGGGACGAAGACGGAAACTTTACGCTGATTTCCTCCACCTCCGGCAGTTACACGGACCCTGTATACCAGATCCTGCTCGCCGTGGACGGTGAGTATACCCCTGTGCTGGCCTTCCCGGGCGAGGATCTGACGGTTGGCGACATGGTGTATACCTTTAACGATCCGGTGGAATACCCGGGCCTTCGCATCAAGCGGACGCCGCCGTTGGTCAACGCACTTTTGGTGGCCTCCTTCTGCCTGATGATCGCAGGTTTATACATCAGCTTCTTCCTGCAGCCTGTTCTGGTAAAGACAGATGCGCAGGGATATACGGTAAGCGGCCCGAAACCGGAGAGCATGCGCATGGAGCTGCGCCTGCTTCTGCAGCAGAAACAGGAGGGAGACGGATCAACATGTTAAATACTATTTTCTTCGGCGCTCTGGCGCTGTATTTTGTAGCGTCTGTTCTGGAATTTGCCGGCGTCAGTTTTAAAAAGGACAAGCTGCTCAAGGCCGCCTGGTTTGTGTTCCTCGGTGCCTTTGCGCTGCACACGGTCTATTTCGTCGCCCGCGGAATCAAGGCTGGGCGCTTCCCGCTGGCCAATCATTTTGAATTCTCCATGGCTTTTTCCTGGGGAATTGCGGCTCTGCTCATTGTCTTTCGCGCAAGGCTCCATGCCGAGTGGCTCTCGGTGGCCGCCATGCCCATGGCCTTTCTCGTCCTGTCCTATGCCGCGCTCAAACCCATGGAAATTACAGAACTCATGCCCGCGCTCAAAAGTAGCTGGTTTGTTTTCCACATCGGCTCCGCCATGTTCAGCTATTCGGCCTTCGTGCTGGCCGGCTGCGCCGGAGTTCGATATCTGCTGCTGAGCCGGAAGGGGAAGGAAGCGGATGAGCTCAAGCTCCGTCAGATGGATTTCATGGCCTATCGCCTGATCGCGCTGGGCTTCCTTCTTTTGACCGTCACGATCCTGACCGGCGCCATCTGGGCCGAGCAGGCCTGGTCCTCCTTCTGGACCTGGGACCCCAAGGAGGTCTGGGCCCTCATCACCTGGATCATCTACGCGGTGTATCTGCACCTGCATCTTCGGAAAAACGCCAACACGAAGATGCTGGCCTGGTACGTGGTGATCGCGGTGCCGGTGGTGCTCTTCACTTTCGCCGGTGTCAACACCCTGATGCCCGGCCTGCACAGCTACGGCTGAGAGAAATGTAAGCGGGGCCGCACGAATGATCGTGCGGCCCTGCTTTTCGTATCTGGAAGGATTATTCGGCTTGTTCGAGTGCGTCCCACAGCCAGGCGATCCTGCTGTCTATCACACTCCGGACGGCGGCATTGTTCACATCTCCGTCAAAGCCGTGGTAAGCGCCGGGGATCTGAACCAATGTCACGTCTGCGCCTGCCGCTTTCATTTTGCCGGCATAGGCGATGTCCTGATCACAGAGAATGTCCATTTGTGCTGCCTCCACATACGTGGGAGGGTATGCGGGAAAGCTCTCATGCTCCATAGGAACTGCGTAATCCGCGGCTGTCGGTTCATACCCGTTCAGATAGAGCTTCCACATGCGGATGTTTGCTTCCCGCGGCCAGGTGGCGTTTTCATACTCCGTCAGGGAAGGGTAATGCTGTGCCCGGTCAGCCACCGGATAGATCAGCATCTGAGCTGCCGGTGTCAGCAGACCCTCGTCACAGCAGCGATGCGTGACTTCAGCAGCGAGGCAGCCGCCCGCGCTGTCGCCGTAGATCATGACGCACGACAGGTCTGTAAGGGGAGATGCGGCGATCGCCCTGAGCGTGTCGTAGCAGTCGTTCAGCGGCGTAGGATAAGGCCAGTCCAGAGAGGTACGGTATTGCGGCAGAAACACGCGACAGTGAAGTGCTTCTGCGTATACAGCGCCAATATCAAGCTGAGCGTTCATCATCGTCAGAAAGAAGCCGCCGCCGTGACAGTACAGTATGGTCGGCAGCACTTCGTCTTCACAGCCGACCGGCTCCAGTAGATACCCTCCGACGCTGTACCCGTCCTGAGCCGTCACATGCAGGGCCTTCTTTACAACACCCTCCGGCGCTTTCCATGCGGCAGTCATTCCGTTGTCCAGAAGGTTGCACCAGCGGATGTATAGGTCGGCGGCCGCATCGTCATACTTGAAGTTCACAGCCGGTCCGGGTTTGGGAAAGGCGGGATCGTAAGGGTAATCCACGACATGGGTATTGATCCTGCATACACACAGCAGCGAAAAAAGCAGGATCGGCAGCAGAATGACCGCAGCGCAGATCCATAATCCTATGTGTTTTTTTCTCATATCGCACCCCGGGCTTATAAATTTGTTTACGAAGAACAAGTATATTATAAAGATAAAAAAGCGCCGTGCCGCTTGATTTCGCAAGCGGTCGGCGCTTTTGCGCGAATGGCGTCACGTGAGAAAAAAACCCTCCGACTTTACCGGGATTCCGGCTTCGTTCAGCTCCCGGCGCAGGCGTGCCATGTCGTTATAGAACACGGTGGCCTGCATGCCGCTGAGCCAGGCGCCGTCTACGTTCAGGATATTGTCGTCGATAAAGAAGCATTCGGACGGGTCCAGCGCATATTTGCGGTACAGCTCCCGATAGATCTCACGCTCCGGCTTGAGCATCTTCACGTCTGCCGAAACAACGCGCCCGTCGAAGCACTCCGAGCCGGGGATCCGGTGAAAATACTCGGAGAGATAGCTCGTGGCGTTGGAGAGAAGATATACGCCGTAGCCGAGGGCTTTTACCTCACGTACCAGCTCTGCCATGCCCGGAATGGGAACGAGCTCTCCCTTCCACCAGTCGTAGACGCAGTGTCTCGCGGCCTCGTGCAGCCGCTCCGGAAGCCTGCGGCAGATACGCGCATAGCCCTCGTCGGAGCTCATCCAGCCGTGATCCATGGCGGCCCATTCGCCGCTGTAAAACACCTCTCGCAGAAGAAGCCGGCTGTCCTCTTCATTCAGTTTTTCTCTGGCGACGATGACTTCAGGGTCCCAGTCGATGAGGACGCGGCCCATATCGAAAATCACGTTTTTGATCATGCCTTGCTGCGTTCCTTTTTTCCAAAGAGTGCGGATAGCTTTTCCATGCGCTTGCGGCGGCGGTCGCGGATCTCCAGCCGCTCGCCCAGATCCCGGGAGCCAACGCCGTAGACCAGATATAGAATGAGGCCGGAGACGAGCATGATAAACACTGTGGAAGCGCAGCGGCGGCCCGAGGCGTTGACATTGTAGCCGTACAGACCTTCTTCACGGCACATGGACTGGATGACCATGGCGTAGCTGGTGCCGTAGGTGCTTGCGAAGGTGGCGGACATGTCGTACTCGGTGAAAAGCGCGTTGAAGTTGAGCGCAAAGACAGCCAGCACCGAGGGGAGGATGATGGGCAGCTTCACGCGCAGGAAGGTAAAGATCCCGCTGGCGCCCAGGTTTTTCGCTGCATCCTCCAGCTCCTCATCTATGGAATAGAAGCTGGCCTTGATCATGCGCAGGCTGAATGGCAGTTTCGTCACCGTGTAGGCCATGACAATCAAAAACCGTACATTCTGCGCGTAGTACAGGTTTTGGTTGCCCACGTACCAGACAGCATCGGAGTTGAAATAGGTGCGGTAAGAGTAGCAAATCAGGATCGTCGGCAGAAGCCAGGGGAAGAGCAGCGCATATTCCAGCACCACGCCGGTGCCCTTGTTCTTCTTCTTGAACATGTAGTTGCAGGCTACCACGACGATCACACAGGCAAGCGCTGCCGCCAGCGCAGAGAGGATAAAGCTGAGCTTGATGCCGCCCAGGGTCGCCTCATTGGCAAAGACGCCGGAGATGGAGCCCTCACGGGTCTTGTACTTGCCGCGGCTTGTCAGGTACTCGTAGTCCTGCTGCCCGAAGTAGTTGATCAGTGTCCAATGACTCAGATCCAGCTTCTTGAGGCGGATGGCGCTGTAAGTCTGGAAGGAGAAGATGACGATCATGACCACCGGCGTCATATAAATGATGAACAGGATGTAGGCATAGAGATGCGCCAGCACATTGGCCACGGGATTCGTAATCTTCTGCTTCTGGAGCTTGGCTTTTGTCTTGGAGACGGAGAGGTAATGCCCCTTGCGCTCGTAGGCAGAGAGAATCGTCAGAAGTACGATGGTGAACATCGCAAGGATAATGGACAGCAGCGCCGCACGGGCCTGGGGGAAAGCTTCGTCTGCAGTGGAGGAGCCGGCCAGACGCACAATTTCGGGGTTGATGGAGTCATAACCCAGAAGGGTAGGGGCGGACATGGCGCACAGACCGGTAATGAAGGTCATGACCGTGAGAGAAAACATGGTGGGGATCAGCGTGGGGAAGACCACCTTCCACAGCACCTTGAAGGGCTTTGCGCCCATATTGCGGGCGGCCTCCACGGTGTTGTAGTCAATGCCCCGGATGGCGTTTCGCAAAAAGAGCATGTGGTTGGAGGTGCAGGCAAAAGTCATGGTGAAGAGGACCGCGTTGAAGCCTGAGAACCAGCTTGGATTAAAGTCGGGGAAGGCGTTTTTCATCGCGGTGGTCAGGATGCCGTCGCCCGCGTAGAGGAACATGTATCCGGTGACCAGCGCAACGCCAGAGTAGATCATCGTGGTCATGTAGCCCATGCGGAGGATGCGGGCACCTTTGATATCAAAGTACTCGGTGAGCAGCACGATGGAGACGCCGATCACGTTCACGGTGATCACAAGGCAGATGGCGAGCTTCAGTGAGTTCCAGACATATTTGCCCATGGATCCTGCGAGGAAAAAGCGGATCACAGCCAGCGGGTCGCGCTCTCCGGCGGCGTTTTTTGTGTTGAAAATACTGGTCAGGGTATTCAGACAAGGCAGGAGCATGAAGCCGAAGAACAGATAGGCGAAGAAACACACGCCTACCAGGCGGACAAGAAGCTCCGGCCGGATCTTTCGGTCGAGCGTCTGACTCATGCCTCCACCCCGTCCTCTCCGGAGGGTTCGTAGGCCATAATGTCCCGCGGGTCGATGACCACGGAGACCTGCTGCCCTTCCTCGTAGATCCGGACGCCGTCATTCTTCTCAATGACCTTGATGGTCTGACCTTCCAGATCAATGTAATACTTGATGTACAGCCCGTAGTATTCGCGCATGGTGACTGTTCCGGGCAGCGCCACCTGCCCCTCATGCAGATCCACATTGACATGCAGGCGCTCCAGCCGGATGTAGTTGTGTTTTGCGGCATCGACCTGCGCGCCGGAGGCATTCAGCTTTGCAACCACGGCGTCGGAGAGGCGGTTGATGTCGCCGATAAAGTTGCAGACAAACTCGGTCTTGGAGAAATTATAGACCTCGTTGGGTGTGCCGATCTGCTCGATGAAGCCCTTGTTGAATACCGCAATGCGGTCGGACAGGGTCAGGGCCTCCTCCTGGTCGTGGGTGACATAGATGGTGGTGATGCCGAAATCCTTCTGCATCTTCTTCAGCTCGTTTCTCAGCTGCACGCGGAGCTTCGCGTCCAGGTTGGAAAGTGGCTCGTCCATACAGATGATGGCAGGCTCGGTGACCAGCGCTCGTGCGATGGCCACGCGCTGCTGCTGACCGCCGGAGAGCTGGGAGACGGCTTTTTTGAGCTGCTCATCGGAGAGATCCACTTTCTTTGCAATTTCACGCACCTTCCGGTCGATCTCGTCTTTTTTGAGCTTTTTGATCTTCAGACCGAAGGCAATGTTGTCATAGACCGTCATGGTGGGGAACAGGGCGTAGCTCTGGAAAACAATGCCGATGTTGCGCTTTTCGATGGGAACGTGAGTGATGTCCCGGTCTTTGACGATCACGGTACCGGAGACGGGCTCGATAAAGCCGGTGATCGTGCGCAGCGTGGTGGTTTTTCCGCAGCCGGAGGGGCCCAGGAAGGTGAAAAATTCGCCCTCCTTCACATGGACATTGATGTCGTGCAGGGCGGTAAAATCGCCAAACTTCACGACAATGTCGCTTAATTTGATCATAAGCTATCTCTCCTTTGCATCATTTCTCAGTTCACTCAGCAAAGGCCGCCGATGCGGACGGCTTTTGCTCAACGAACGTTATGTTATATAACATGGCGAGCCGGTTGCCCGGCTCGCCATATGAGATTACAGGGAAAGGATTACTCGGCCTTCTGCGTCAGAACGGCCCAGTCAAGGTTGTCCCAATCGGGCTCTGCGGGAGCCTCGGAGGCGTCCTTCCAGTAGAAGCCCAGGTTGGTCATGATATTGGTCCACTCGGCGTTGTGGGCGGCCACGTACTCGGCGTAGATCATGTCGGTGCCGGGAACGGTGTCGAGAGCGAAGTTGCGGATGGTGTAGATTTCGGGAACCTCATCATAGACGAGTGCGGCGGCTTCCTTGTTCAGAGGATAGGAGTCAAACTCTTCAGCCCAGGCTGCCTGAACCTCGGCGGAGCCGAACCACTCGCAGAACTCCTTGACCTTCTCGGTCTGCTCTTCGGTACGGCCGGCCTTGTCCAGGATGCCGATGTACTCGCCGATGTAGTAGGTGCCGTCGGCAATGTCCACCAGACCCCAGTTCTCGGGCTCCAGAGCGCCGACCAGGGGATGCTCGCTGCCATCGGCCGCGGCGTCAATCTGGCCGTAGAGAGCGGAGGAGTAGAATTCGGAGATGGCCACGTCGCCCTTGTTCAGAGGAACAAAGCCGTACTTGTAGTCGTCACCGCCGAATTTGCCGTCGGCGCAGAACTTCCACAGAGCCTTCCAACCGTCGACGGAGATGCCGCCGGCCGGGGATTCAGGATCGGTGAAGGCATAGAGCATGGCGGAGTTGATGTTCATGTTGGTGGTGCCGCCGATCTTGTTCTGGCGGTACCAGGTGTAGCCGGAATCAATAATGTCAGCCCAGTGATCGAAGTGCAGCTCCTCGCCGTTGGTGCCAAGCTCGTCGTTGCGGTAGAGCATCAGCACGTTCTGGATGACAATGCCGTAGGCCTTACCGGGATAGATGTAATCCTCATCTACATTCTCCGCCCAGGAGGGAGTCCAGTCGATGATGGACAGGTTCTCGTACTGACCGTTAACCAGCTGGCCCCAACGGGTCTCGTTCAGACCGAAGATCAGGTCGCCGTCCTTGTTCTCGTTGGCAGCCT
>CAMKAP010000059.1 GCA_946410505.1 uncultured Clostridia bacterium | reverse complement strand
GCCTGCTGGCCAGCTCCAATCCCGACGGCCTGGAGTGGGCCCTCTTCGGCAACGCTGAGGCGGGCTACAGTGAGAACATGGGTCTCGAAGAGGAGGACTTCGGCGTCCAGAGCGCGGCGGCCGATACCGCGGCCGGCATCCAGGAAAAGACCTCCTTCCTGCCGGACTATGCCTTCGCCGACAGCGACACCCCTGTGGGCACCACGGTCTCCGGCATTGTGGGCTCCGTCATGGTAGCCTGTGTCGCGGTGCTGATCTGTCTGGCCGGCGGCTTCTTCCGCAGACATAAGCACAGCTGAACGGTATTTCGTTTCTCTTCAGAAAGGGCATCGATCGATGCTCTTTTTTTCTGGCTCTTGCAAAGAAAACCGGCAGACTGTATAATCAATGTATGCTTTTGTTCTCGACCGCTCAAAGGCGTTAAGCTGCGAAAATCAAGACCCATTTCTCTTTCCTCTTGCGGAAAGAGAAACGGTTCTTGTACTCCAAAGAGAAAGGCCGCTTACCCAGAGTGGGCAGCACAAGGCCTGATCGTGGGTCGCCGCCGTCCGAATGTTGGAATGCCCGGTACGCCCGGGTGTCCGCTGCCGCTATGGCGTACAACACGAAAGCTTGGAAAAGCACGACACGGCGGCTCGTAAACACAGCACCCGGGGAGCGCCGCGAGAGCGAAGCGATGCCACGCGCGAACGGCGTGGCGCAGAAAGCGCGGCGTCCTTGAAAGCGCCTTTTTCTTTCTTCCACCGGGCGCGGCGCGTTCTTTCTTTTTGGGCAAGTTCCAAAAAGAAAGAATGGGGGGCGCAATATGCAGCTTTGCCTCTGTGAGCACGTTGGAGATAATAGCATACTATTGGCACAGGAACGATTCGAATGAACAAAATGGAAAAAGCGCTGCACGAGCTCGGCGAAATGGACGAGCTGGCGGCGGGTTCTTCGCCGATCCACCGGCTCCATCCGGCGGCGAAGCTTCTGAGTACAATTGCATATATCCTCACCGTGGTTTCCTTTCACAAGTACGATCTGAGCGGTCTGATCCCGCTGCTGCTGTGGCCGGTGCTGCTGTTCCAGGTGAGCGGTGTCGAAGTGCGCACCTGCTTTTACAAGCTGCGGATCGTGCTGCCGCTGGTAATGGCAGTGGGGCTATTTAACCCCTTCTTTGATCGCGCGCCGCTCCTGTATTTGGGAAGGCTGGCTGTGTCCGGCGGCGTGGTGTCCATGGTGACGCTGATGCTGAAGGGCGTTTTCTGCCTGATGGCCTCTTTTTTGCTGATGGCTACAACGCCCATCGACTCTCTGTGTGCCGCTCTGCGGCGTCTGCACATGCCCGCCATGCTGGTGACACTCCTGCTGCTGACCTATCGCTATGTGGGCGTCATGACGGAGGAGCTGGCTGTGATGACCGACGCCTACCATCTGCGGGCGCCGGGGCAGAAGGGCATCCAGTTCTCCGCCTGGGGCTCCTTTCTCGGGCAGCTTCTGCTCCGGAGTATGGATCGGGCCCAGGAGCTCTACAGCAGCATGCTGCTGCGGGGCTATCACGAGCATTTCCATTATGCCGATATTCGCCCCTTCGGCTGGAAGGACGGGCTGTATCTGCTCGGCTGCCTGGCTCTGTTCCTGCTGCTGCGGCTCTTTCCGGTCGCCCGGCTTCTTGGCGGCGCGTTTGTGAGGTGAGATGAATTGATGATTGCATTTGAAAACGTGAGCTTTGCCTATGAAAAAGGCCGCCCCGTACTGCAAAATGTCTCTTTCCGCATCGAAGACGGGGAGGCCGTGGGCCTGATCGGCGCAAACGGCGCGGGCAAGTCCACGGTGATGAAGCTGTTGCTGGGCCTGCTGAGCCCCAGCGAGGGCGAGGTGCTGGTGGACGGCGAAGCGGTCAGAAAGGACAACCTGGCAAAGATCCGGCGAAAGCTGGGCTTTGTACTGCAGAACTCCGACAACCAGATGTTCATGCCCACGGTGTATGAGGACATGATCTTCGCGCCGCTCAACTACGGCCTGAGCCGCCAGGAGGCGGAGCGGCGGGTGGACGAAGTGCTTTCGCGCCTGGGGCTTCAGGATCTGAAATACCGCCACAACCACCGGATCTCCGGCGGCGAAAAGCGTATGGCCGCGATCGCCACTGTCCTGGCCATGGAGCCGGAGGCGGTGCTGATGGATGAGCCCACGGCGGCGCTGGACCCCTATAACCGCCGCATCGTCATCAACACAATCCGGGATCTAAAGCAGCTTCGGCTCATCACCTCCCATGATCTGGACATGATCTGCGACACCTGCGATCGTGTGATCCTGCTCTCGGCAGGGCGCATTGAAGCAGACGGCCCGGCGGAGAGCATCCTGCGGGATCGGGAACTGCTGGAGCGAAACCGAATGGAACTGCCCTTCCGCTACGCGGGGAATCCATGTTGACAAGGAGGAAATACCATGTCCATCACAAGCAGAGTCGTATGCGCCGTCTTCAAGCGCGGGGACGACAAGCGGGATGCCGGTCTGTGCACGCCCGAGGACATCGTCCGCTTTGACGACATCCTCTACGGCCCGAACAAGCGCTGGAACCGGCTGGACGTGTATCGGCCCAAGGGGCTGGACGGCATGGCGCCCGTGATCGTGAGCATCCACGGGGGCGGCTGGGTCTACGGCGACAAGGAGCGCTATCAGTACTACTGCATGAGCCTTGCTCAGCAGGGCTTCGCCGTGGTGAATTTCACTTACGGCCTGGCGCCGAAATTCAAGTTCCCCTCCCAGCTGGAGGACGCCAACCGGGTCTTCACCTGGGTGCTGGAGAACGCGGAGACCTATGGTTTTGACACGGAGCGCGTTTTCGCCGTGGGCGACAGCGCGGGCGCCCATCTGCTGGGGCTCTATTCCTGCCTGTGCACAAACCCGGACTACGCGGTGAATTTCTCCTTCCGCCCGCCTCGCGGTTTTGCACCGAAGGCGGTGGCCCTTAACTGCGGCACCTATGAGATCAAGATCGGAAAGAAAAAGGATATGACTGCCCGGCTCATGGCGGATCTGCTGCCCCAGAAGGGGACGGACGAGGAACTGGACCGGATCAGCGTCCTCCGCCATGTGACGGACAAATTCCCGCCCGCCCTGGTCATGACCTGTGAGGGGGATTTCCTGGCGCAGGAGGCCCCGGGAATGGTGCGGAAGCTGGAGAGCCTGGGCGTTCCCGTGCTTTACAAGTACTATGGCGACAAGGACCATGTGCTGGGCCATGTGTTCCACTGCAACATGCGCTCGGAGGTCGCGGCACAGTGCAACCGCGACGAATGCGATTTCTTCCACAGCTTCGGCTGAACCGAATAAAGCAAAAAAACGGGCTTTGACCGCGGTCAAAGCCCGTTTGCATTATCTGTTTCTCACGCGCCGAGAACGGCATTCACCAGCGCATCGTCCGCCTGCACGTACCAGCCCTCGCTGTAGAGCAGATGGAGCGTCAGCGTATGGTCGGCATAGAAGTCCTCGATGCGGCCCAGCACCACGCCGGTGGCGGCATTGACGGCCTCCTCCACCACCTGGGGAAGATAGAAGCCGTTCTCGTCACAGAGCTCGCGATAGGTCCGCTCCGCACTCAAAATCTCCAGCTGATTGCGGGTTTCCTCCCGCAGGGCTTCCTCCACCGCCTTCAGATCCAGGGAGCGCAGATAGACCTCCTGCTCGCCCAGATCGCCGGATACGCGGCTCTCGCCCTCCAGCCGGTAAGAATAGCTGTCCCGCAGTGCGCCGAGGATCATGCGCCCCGGTCCCGTCTCGGGGCGGTCCTCCAGCCCCAGGCTGCTGTAGCCGTCCAGCATGGCGTAAAACTTTTCATAGTCCTGCAGCTCCAGCGCGTCGAAGAAGGCCATCACGTCCTCCTGGGGGTCGGGGTGACCGAGGAAAGGCACCACGTCGCTGAGATTCATGGCAGGGAGCATGCCGTCCCCTCCGGGGCGTACGGCAGGGGAGAGGCTGATCAGCGCCATGGCGCCGGCACCGACGGCCAGGAGCATTGACAGCGCCCCGGCCAGCAGCCGCATGCGGCGAAGGCGGAGCTTATGGCGGCCCAGCGCACAGAGCAGGAACAAACCGCCGCCGGCAAGGGCCAGAAGCAGCCAGAGCGGGGAGACACCCTGACGCGCCGGCGCAGGATCTTCCGCAGGGGCGGGCGTTGGCTCCGGCGTGGGTTCCGGTGTTGGCGTCGGCAGAGGCTGCTCTTTCTGCGTCTTGAATTCGGGCAGGGCGATCTCGCTGAGCGCGGCGTCCAGCGCGCCCTCGGCCGCCTTGCGGTGGTCAAGCTCATACTGGGCGTAGTCGCACATCAGGGTGCAGAACTCCGCCAGCACCTGGTAGGCGTTGTGGAGCCCGTCGGTAAAGCACACGATCAGGATCGGCTCATCCGTGTAGACGATGGCGCAGTCGTTCATGTGCAGGGAGGTATCCTCCCAGTAGCCGTATTTATGGGCGATCTCATAGCGGTTTTCGCTGCGCCGGAAGTATTCGCTGGGCTCGGCCTGCTTCATACAGTCGATGACGCCGGGGTAGTGCTCGGCGTTATCATAGAGCTCGGTCAGACAGTGGATCATCTGCCGGGGGGTGAAGAGGTTGTTGATGTAATACTGGGGGTCCACCGTGTCGGCGTCCTCACCCATGAGCGGGGCGATGGCCCGGCGGTAGCTGCGGTAGTTGCCGTTGCCCACATACATCCAGAGGGCCCGGGCATAGTCGTTGTCCGAGTGGATGATGCTGCCCTGCTGGAGCTTCTGGTAGCTCAGACCGCCGATCAGTGTGTCCATGGAGATCTCGCCGTTATACACCCGCTCGGACACCATCATGTTCAGCGGCACCTTATACATGCTGGCCGCCACCATGTACTGGTCCGGGTTGAAGAAGTGCTCCTCCCCGGTGACGGTGTTGCGGTAACCGTAGGCGGCGTTGCGGCTTTCGATGCCGAGACGGGCGTTGAAATCCTCAATGACTTCCTCCCAGGTTTTTCCGGCAAAGCGCGCATCGTCCTCGGCGCAGGCGACGGGCAGCACACCCGGCAGCAGACACAGGATCAGCGCGGCGGACAGCAGATTTTTCAGCAGCTTCATGTTCTTCTCCATTTTCTCCCAGCATCAATCAGACGTGCCTATATTCTATCACGCCCCGACTGTTTTTCAAGGTTTTTGACAAAGTTTTTGCGCCTTGCGGACAGGGGCGGCTTATGGTATACTGTCGGGCAGAAAACACTGAACGGAGGAAACAATATGGACGCAAAAACCATTTTGCCCCGGTGCGATGTACCGGAGGAATTCACCTGGAATCTGCAGGATATGTTCGAGAGCGACGAGGCCTGGTTCAGAGAGTACGAGGCGATCAAGGAGATGCCCGCGCGCGTTGCGGCCTTCCGGGGCCGCCTTGGCGAGAGTGCCGAGAGCCTGCTGGAGTATTTTCGCCTGGAGGACGAGCTGGAAGTGCGCCTCGGCATGCTCTACGGCTATGCCAGCTGTAAGGGCGACCAGGATACCGGCAACAGCTATTATCAGGATATGCGCGGCAAGGCCATGGCCACGGTGGTGGCCGTGTCCAGCGCCTCCGCATTCGCGGCGCCGGAGATCATGGCGATCGACGAGGACCGGCTGAACCTCTTTTACATTGCCCAGCCCGCCCTGGAGACCTACCGCCGCAGCCTCTACCAGATCCGCCGCAGGGCAGAACACATCCTCTCTCCCGCAGAGGAAAAGCTGCTGGCCGCCGCAGGCGAGATGGCTGATGCGCCGGACGGTATCGGCAGCGTCCTGCGCAACAGCGATCTGAAGTTCCCCGACGCTGTGGACAGCGAAGGGAAAGCGCATCCGCTCACCAACGGCTCCTACGGCGTCATCATGGAGAGCGTGGACCGCGCCCTGCGCAGGGACGGCTTTGAAAAGCTCTACGGTGTCTACGGACAGATGAAAAATACCCTCGCCGCCACGCTGGATGCCCAGTTTAAGCAGCTGCGCTTCTTTGCCGACGCCCGGGGCTATGAAAACACCCTGACCGCCGCTCTCGACCGGACCGAGGTGCCGGTGGAGGTCTACACCAATCTGATCGAGGCTGTGCACGGAAATCTGGACAAGATGTACCGTTACGTTGCCCTGCGCAGGAAGCTGCTGGGTGTGGACGAGCTGCATATGTACGACATCTATACGCCCATTGTGGCGGATGCTGCCCGCACGATCCCCTTTGAGGAGGCCAAGGCCACGGTGCTCGACGCGCTCTCTGTTCTGGGAGAGGACTACACGGCGCTTCTGCGCGAGGGCTTTGAAAACCGCTGGATCGACGTGTATGAAAACGTGGGCAAGCGCGGCGGCGCCTATTCCTCCGGCAGCTCCCGGCCCCACCCCTATGTGCTTCTGAACCAGAAGGACACGCTGGACAGCATGTTCACCCTGGCCCACGAGATGGGCCATGCGCTGCACAGCTATCACAGCACCAAGTACCAGCCCGTCTGCACCAGCGACTATGTGATCTTCGTGGCCGAGGTGGCCTCCACCTGCAACGAGGTGCTGCTCATGCGCTATCTTCTGAGCAGGACCGAGGACAGAAAGGAGCGGGCCTATCTCATCAACCACTTCCTGGATCAGTTCAAGGGTACCATTTACCGCCAGACCATGTTCGCCGAATTTGAGCTGGAGATGGGGAGGATGGCCGAGCGGGGCGAGACCCTGACCGCCGAAGCCCTGAGCGGGAAGTACAAGGCCCTCAACGAGCTCTACTACGGCCCGGACATGGTGTCCGACGACGAGATCGCGCTGGAGTGGGCCCGCATTCCCCACTTCTTCTACAACTACTATGTGTTCCAGTATGCCACCGGCTTCTCCGCCGCTGTGGCCATCGCCAACCGCATCCTCGCCGAGGGCGAGAGTGCCGTCAAGGATTACAAGCGCTTCCTCTCCGCCGGCTGCAGCACCGACCCGATCTCCCTGCTGAAGATCGCAGGGGTGGACATGTCCAGCCCCGCGCCCGTCAATTCCGCACTGCAGCTCTTCGGCGAGCTTGTAGAAGAAATGGAACAGCTTTCCTGACAAAAAGCGCTGAAAAAGCGGACTCTACTCACAGTAGAGTCCGCTTTTGCCCCATTCTACGATCCGGGGAAGGCGGTGTAGGGCGTTTCGGCGGCACAGGAGCTTGCCCAAGCCGGCAGACTTGGGTATAATAGGAAACAGAATGTGTCCCACGAATAATTGGAGGTGCACTGAAATGAGCTTTGCAGTTCTGACCGATACCTCGGGCAATCTGCTCAACCGGGAGATCCGCGACTACGGTCTGCATGTGATCCCCTTCACCTATATGTACGACGGAGAAGAGCACACCTGCCTTGACACCGACAGCTTCGACGCCGAGGACTTCTATGCGAGGATCAAAAAGGGCCTGCAGGTGACGACCTCGCAGATCTCGCCCCAGCAGTATATGGACTTCTTTGAGCCCTATGTGAAAGCGGGGCAGGATGTGATCTATGTGGCCATGTCCTCCGGCATCTCCGGCTCCTGCAACTCTGCGCGCATCGGTGCCCAGATGCTGCGCGAGCAGTACCCCGACCGTCTGGTCGCCGTCATCGACACCCGCGGCGCCGCCCTGGGCGAGGGGATCATCGCCCTGCAGGCGGCCGAGCTGCGCGACCTGGACGTGCCCACCGAGGCTGCTGTGGAGATTCTGGAGGAGCACGTGGAAAAAATGTTCAACGTCTTTACGGTGGACGATCTGATGCATCTGCGCCGCGGCGGGAGGCTGTCGAACCTCTCCGCCATCATGGGTACCGTCCTGAACATCAAGCCCCTGCTCAAGGGCAATGAAGAGGGCAGGATCGTGGCCTTCGGCAAGCTGCGCGGCCGGAAAAAGTCCATCGAGGCGCTGGCAGCCATCTACGATAAGCTGGTGGTGAACCCCGAGGAACAGATCGTGGGCGTGGTGCACGCCGCCTGCCGCGAGGACGCGGACTACCTGATCGAGCTGCTCAATCGCAGCCGGCCGCCGAAGCAGATCCTCCTGGCCGATTACGAGCCGGTCACCGGCTGCCATGTGGGCCCCGGCGCGCTGGCGCTCTTCTTCGAGAGCGAAGAGGGCGTGCGCAGCTACGGAAACGAGGGGATCACCGGCGGGCTGAAGGAGGCCATGAAGGTGGGCGAGAACGCCCTGAAGGGCCTGACCGGCAGCGAGACCTTTCAAAAGACCAGCAAGCTCGTCAGCGAAAACGCGAGAAAAGCGCTGGAAACCGCCCGCAAGGCCCGGGAGAGCGCGATCCGCGCCGGCGGCAGCGCCGCGGCCACTCTGGGGGAGAAGCTGCGCGAGTTCCGCGACAAGGACGAGAAGTAAAGTTTAAACTTCGATACGAAAAGGGCTGTCTCAAACGTTTCTTATTTTGTCATCCTGAGGAACGAAGTGACGAAGGATCTCTTTCTTATTAGTTTTCTTAACGAGCAGAAAGAGATTCTTCGCTGCGCTCAGAATGACAGGTCGTTTTGAGACAGCCCGTTTGTTTTATAATGATTATAGGATGGCGAAAAGCGAAAGAGCTTTTCGCCGCGCAGCTTTGCTGCGCAGCAAAACAGCAAAGCTGTTTTGCCATATACTCATTGCAATGAGCATCGGGCGAATGATTTTTAGAATCATTCGCTGCCAAACTTGTCGTTTGGCAGCGAAATCAATCGAATCTTCGATTGATTTCGCCATCCGATGATCATTATACTGATACCTGGTAGAAATCTCGGAATCTTTCCGTCATAATTCGCGCCAAGCTTCGTTGAAGCCCTTGTGCGTATATCTCCATTATGCGCTGCGATCTTCGCCTCGTCTGGCGCAAATTCTGCTTGGAAAACTTTATCGACCTTTCTATCAGGTATCAGTATTACTCCGTAAAGGGCAGGCCGCAGGCGCCGTTCTGACAGAGGTAATAGGTGGGCTTGCCGTCGAGCTGCGCCATCTGCGCGGTGAAAGGCGCGGCCTCAGCCAGAAGCGGGTCTCCGGGCCGCTTGAGCAGCACACTCAGCTCCGGCGCATAGCGCCCGGTCACGCTGCGCAGCATCTCAGTGGGCCTGTCATTTACACAGACCAGTTCCCGCGTGGGGTATACTCTCGCCATCAGCGCCGTCAGGGCAAAGGCGATCCCGGCGGGGTATTGCTGCGCCCGGCCGCAGAGCCGCTCCAGCAGCGCGTCGGCGCGCGCGGTCCACTTCGGCTCGCCGGTCATCCGCCCCAGCAGCTCAAAGAGGACCGCCGCGCCGCTGTTGCCGGAGGGCATGGCCCCGTCGAAGAGCTCCTTCGGCCGTTTGATCAGCCTCTCGGAGAGATCGGAAGTGCGGAAATAAGCGCCGTCTTGATCGG
The DNA here is from genome assembly GCA_946410505.1 of uncultured Clostridia bacterium. Next base: position 555 of record CAMKAP010000059.1, on the reverse strand, counting down.
CAAAGTGCTCCGCCACCCATGCAGCGAGCCTTTTGGCAGCGAGGATGAGGGAGGCGTCATAGTCTACACGGTAGAGCTCCAGCAGACCCAGGGCGGTGAACACACAGTCGTCCAGTTGGGCGGGCAGGGGAGCGCGCTGGCTGTCATAACACACGGCGGCGAAGCGCTCGGGATCCTCCGCGCCGGCGGTGTGCAGCAGGAAATCCGCCAGCTCACGGGCGGCATTTGCGTAGCGCGGATCGTCAAAGACCCAGGCGGCCCGGCTGAGCGAGAGCAGCATAAGACCGTTCCAGCCGGAGAGCAGCTTCGTGTCGGTGCGCAGAGGGAGGCGCGTCTGCCGGTAGAGGCGAAGCCGCTCCACAAGGTCCTCGTAGCCCTCCGGGATCAGATTCCAGCGCTGGTTGATGAGCAGATTCGGGATGCTTTTGCCGTGGAAGTTTCCTTCCTCGGTGATGTCATAACAGTCACAGAGCTTCTTTCCGTCCTCGGCACCCAGCGCATCGCAGATTTCGCCGGGGGTAAAGAGATAGTATTTTCCTTCCTCGCCCTCGCTGT
>CAMKAP010000058.1 GCA_946410505.1 uncultured Clostridia bacterium | reverse complement strand
TGAGCATGCCGCAGTAGGCGTCGCCGCGGCCGTTGATGAGGTCGCCGTCACCCTCAGCGGCAGCCACAAACATGCAGGGGCCGTCAAAGTTCTTGGCGATCAGGGTCTCCGGGGTCTCGGGGCCGAAGTTGCCGAGGAAGACGACCAGGGCGTTGCAGCCGGCAGCCTTGACGTCGTCAACCGCCTTGAGCATGTCCTTCTCATTCTCCACAGTAACGGGGCACTCATAGATGTTGCCGCCGCAGGTCTTGACGATGGCTTCACGACGGGCGATGGACAGGCCGATGGGGAAACAGTCGCGGGAAACGGCAACGATGCCGAGCTTCACTTCGGGGATGTTCTGCATAATTCGTTTTCTCCTTTTACAGCAAATTTTCAATATCGATGTTGTCTCCGGCAAGGCCGATGTGGGCGCCTCTGCCGGCTTCGCGGGAATCGGGGTGGGCCAGGAGCCACTTGTTGCGGGCCCAGAGCCACTTGTCCTCTTCATTTTTCGCCTCGATGGCGGGCTTGTCCGTATTGGTGCCCAGGGGCAGCACCACCGCCACGCGGAAGCCGCAGTGGGGGCAGGTGTGGCAGGGGGCGTAGTGCAGCGTGGTCGCATAGACCTCCACCACCTCGCCGGCAGGGACGCGGAAGGCCTTGACCTTCGCCGTGTCCAGAACGCCCCCCTCGATTTCATCCTCCTTCGCCAGAAGCAGAATGAAATCCTTGGTGCCGACGTTCATCTCACTGTCCCGATGGTACTCCAGGCAGTTGAGCTTCGTGTTATGGCCCCAGCACATGCCGAGCTGGATGGGCATGCCGCCGTAAGCCCGATCCCGAAACGCCGGGAAAATGGCGCAGGCCTCCAGGCTCTCGATGCCGGGGCGGTAAGCCGTACCTTCCTCCGGATGGGGGATGGCCTCCATGGCCTGCAGCAGTTCCGCCGTGTCATAGCCTTCCAGGACCTTGCCGTAGGGTTTGAACTCCGGGTCATGAACAGAGTAGATGTGCATACGTTTCCTCCTTTATTGCAGATCCGGGAAGATGTTCTTCATCGCCGGATAGATCTTGCGGAACTTCTGATACTGCAGCTCATAACGGGCGGTGAGCTCGGGATCGGGCTCGGTGACGGAGGCAAGCTCCACCAGCGCGTCGCTGGCAGCCTGTACGCTCTCAAACAGGCCGCAGCCCACCATCGCCAGCATCGCGCCGCCGTAGCCGGGGCCCTGCTCGGTCTTGACCATCTCCAGCGGGATACCCAGGACGTTGGCAAAGATCCTGCGCCAGAGCGGGGATTTGGCGCCGCCGCCGCAGAGCTTGGTGCTGGGGATGCTCAGGCCCAGAGAGCGCGCCACCTCCAGAGAGTCCCGGATGGCGAAGGCCACGCCCTCCAGCACCGCCTGGGTGAGGTCGGCGCGGGCAGTATCCATCGTCATGCCCACGAAGCAGCCGCGGGCGTTCACATCGTTGATGGGGCTGCGCTCGCCCATCAGGTAGGGCAGGAAGAACACATGGTTTCTGCCCAGCTTCTCCTCGGTGATGGGCGCCTGCTCGGCGGGGTAATCGGCGGTGTTGAGGATTTCCTCGCAGAACCACTTGTTGCAGCTGGCAGCCGAGAGCATACAGCCCATCAGGTGGTATCCGCCGTCGGCATGGGCGAAGGCGTGCAGCGCGTTGTTGGGATCCACGCCGAAATGCCTGGAGGAAATGAACAGGGTGCCCGAGGTGCCGAGGGACAGGTTGCAGCCGCCCTCGCCCACGACGCCGGTACCCACGGCGGCGGCCGCGTTGTCCCCGGCGCCGGCCACGACCTTCACGCCTTCCGGCAGGCCGAGAGAGGCTGCGATCCCGGGCAGGACGGTCCCCACCGCTTCAAAACTCTCAAAGAGCTTCGGCATCTGCATTTCACTGACGCCGCAGATCTCCAGCATCTCCTTCGACCAGCACTTGTGCTCCACATCCAGCAGCAGCATGCCGCTGGCGTCGGAATAATCGCAGCAGTGCACGCCGGTGAGCTTATAGTTGATATAGTCCTTGGGGAGCATGATCTTCTCGATGCGGGCGAAGTTTTCCGGCTCGTTTTTGCGCATCCAGAGGAGCTTTGGCGCGGTAAAGCCGGCAAAGGCGATGTTCGCCGTCAGCTTCGAGAGCTTTTCCCGGCCGATGACGTTATTGAGATACGCCACTTCCTCGCCGGTACGGCCGTCGTTCCAGAGGATAGCCGGGCGGATAACCGCGTCCTGCGCGTCCAGGGCCACCAGACCGTGCATCTGCCCGCCGGCGCCGATGCCGCAGACCTGCGAGCGGTCCACGCCCTCCAGCAGCTCCTGCAGGCCGCTCACAACGCCGTCCCACCAGTCCTCCGGCTTCTGCTCGGACCAGCCGGGCTGCGGGAAGGAGAGCGGATATTCTCTCGTGGTCTCTCTGCGGATCTCGCCCGCTTCGTCCACCAGCAGCAGCTTCACTGCCGATGTGCCGAGGTCAATGCCGATAAACAGTTTCATATCCTCACCTCTGTATCGGATTCCTGCGCGCACCGCCGTTTCGGCTTGTACAGCGTACGCGCATCTGATATGATAAGAGTATCATACACGAATTATAAGAAAAAGGAAAGATTTATTATGAAAAGAAGCTTACGGGAATGGCTTCTTCGGATCTCCGTTCTGATGCTGGGGCTGACGGTCGCCCATCTGGGAGTCAGCCTGTTTCTGCTGTCTGATCTGGGGTCAGACCCCTTCAATGTGTTCGTGCAGGGGCTCTACCGTACGCTGGACAGGACGCTGGCCCTGTCCCGGCTCAGCCACGGGCGCACCCATGTGGCCGTGAGTCTGCTGATCATTCTGGTTCTGCTCTTTGCGGACCGCACTTACATCAAGATCGGGACCGCACTGTGCATGCTCTTCGGGGGACCGATCATCGACTTCTTTTCCGCCCTTCTTGCGCCGCTGCTGGTCGGCGCCGGTCTTCCCGTGCGGCTGTGTCTGCTGGTAGCAAGCTGTGTGATCCTCGCCTTCGGGATGACCATTGTGATCCGTTCCGACGCGGGCACCGGGCCCAACGACCTGGTGGCTCTGGTGCTCAGCGAAAAACGAGGCTGGCCTTTCAGTTGGACGAGGGTCTGTGTCGACGCGCTCTTTGCCCTGCTCGGTATTCTGCTGGGCGGCGTTGTCGGCGCGGGAACACTGGTGTGCATGTTTCTCGTGGGACCGGTGGCGGGCGTTTTCCTGCCGCTGAACGGCCGCTGGATCGAAAGGCTGATCCGCGTTCTATGTCCTTGATTGTTCTCCTTCGCTCTCCCCTGTGCTGCGCGCCTTGCGGTACTGTCGCCAGGAGTATGCAAGGAAGGCCGCGCCGCCGATAAGGAAGGCCGCACCCGCAAGCCAGGCCAGCACAGGGGGCAGCGTGCTCTCTCCCCGGACGGCGGGCAGCAGCAGGCTGACGCCCAGATAGATCAGGTACAGGGACACGGCGGCGCGCAGGGCGGCCATGTTGACGGCGCGGTTCCCGCTGTCTGTTTCCTTCTGCTCCTTCATCGCAAGCGCTCCTTTGCTCTCCCTTCCTGCTCGAAAAACGGACGGCTCGGATTCGGCCGTCCGTTTTTCTGCGGCAAGGGGATCAGCTGTTCTTTTTCTTGGATACCACGTCAAAGATGACGGCGGCCAGCAGCACAAGGCCCTTGACCACTTTCTGGTAGTTGGCGTCAACGCCCATGATGCTCATGCCGATGTTGATGACGCCCATCAGCAGCGCGCCGATGATGACGCCGGGCACAGTGCCCACGCCGCCGTAGGCGGAGGCGCCGCCGATAAAGCAGGAGCCGATGGCGTCCATCTCATAGTTCTGGCCGTAGGTGGGCTGGGCGGAGGTCAGGCGGGCGATGGTCAGGATGCCCGCGAGGCCCGCGAGCAGACCCATGTTGGCATAGGCGAAAAAGTAGATCTTCCTGGTGTCGATGCCCGAGAGCTTGGTGGCGGTCTCATTGCCGCCGATGGCGTAGAGATAACGGCCCACCGTGGTCTTGGAGGTCACATAGGTGTAAATGAGGATAACCGAAGCGACCCAGATCAGCGCCGTGGGCAGGCCCTTGTACTGGGCAAGCCGCAGCGTGAAGAACATGACGACGACCACAATGATCACGGAGGTGATCACGGTTTTGAGCAGAGAATCCACCTCAAGCCCCGCCCTCTTGCGCACCACGCGGTTGCGGAAGGTGAAGAAGAGGTACAGAAGGCTTGCGATGGCGCCCACCACCAGGCAGAACAGGTTGATGTTCGCGCCGCGGAAGAAGTCGGGCACATAGCAGTTTGCGCCGCCGCCGAAGATGCGCACAAAGGCCTCGTTGGTGACGGAGACGGTCTTGCCCTGCAGCACCACGTTGGAAAGGCCGCGGAACACCATCATGCCGGCCAGGGTCGTGATGAAGGGCGGGACCTTCACATAGGCGATCCAGAAGGCCTGCCAGGCGCCGATCAGAAGGCCGACGACCAGCATGATAAGGACGGCCAGCCACATGTTCAGATCGTTGCGCATGAGCACAGCGCCCACGGTGCCGACGAAGCAGACCACAGAACCCACGGACAGGTCGATGTTGCCGCCGGTCAGGATGCACAGCAGCATGCCGGTGGCCAGCACAAAGACGTAGGCGTTCTGGGAGATGATGTTGGTGATGTTCTGGGGCATGAGGATCTTGCCGCCGGTGCGCCAGGCGAAAAAGGCCGTCACCAGGACAAGCGCAATGATCATGGTATACTTCTGGACAAAGTCCAGGATCTTCGTCTTTGTCTTCATTGCTTTTGCTCCTTTTTGGATGAATCGGTAGACAGGATGCAGGACATGATCTTCTCCTGGGAGGCTTCCTCCTGGGTGAACTCACCCACGATGCGCCCCTCGTTGAGCACATAGATCCTGTCGCACATGCCCAGGACCTCGGGCAGCTCCGAGGAGATCATGAGGACAGACTTGCCCTCGGCCACCAGATCGTTGATGATGCAGTAGATCTCATACTTGGCTCCCACATCGATGCCGCGGGTGGGCTCGTCCAGGATCAGGATGTCCGGATCAGCATACATCCACTTGGCAAGCAGCACCTTCTGCTGGTTTCCGCCCGAGAGGTTGCCCACATTCTGCTGGACGCTGGGCGTCTTGGTATTGAGCTTTTTGCGGTATTCCTCCGCCACGGCCAGCTCCTTGTCCGGGTTGATGACGCCTCGTTTGGTCACGCCCTTCAGATTGGCCAGCGTGGTGTTGATGTAAATGGGATTCGAGAGGATCAGTCCGCTCCCCTTCCGGTCCTCGGTGACGTAGGCAAGGCCCGCGTCGATGGCCTGGCGCGGGGAATGGAGCTTGACCTCCCGGCCGTGGATCTTCACGGTACCGGTGATGTTGGTGCCGTAGCTGCGGCCGAAAATCGACATGGCCAGCTCCGTGCGCCCGGCTCCCATCAGTCCCGAAAAGCCCACAACCTCGCCCCGGCGGATCTTGAAGGAGACGTTGTCGATCACCTTCTTGTCCGGGTAGAGGGGGTGGTAGACATTCCAGTCCTCCACCTCCAGAGCCACGTCCCCGATTTGCGGATTATCCCGCTTGGGGAAGCGGTCGGACAGCTCACGGCCGACCATGCCCCGGATGATGCGGTCTTCGCTGAAGTCGTCCACGCCCTTGTGCAGGGTCTCGATGGTGTGGCCGTCGCGGATGATGGTGATGTCGTCCGCCACATAGGAGACCTCATTGATCTTGTGCGAGATGATGATGGAGGTCATCCCCTGCTTCTTGAACTCCAGCAGCAGGTCCAGCAGCGCCTGGGAATCCGCCTCGTTCAGGGAGGAGGTGGGCTCGTCCAGGATCAGAAGGCGGGCGTTTTTGGCCAGCGCCTTGGCGATCTCCACCAGCTGCTGCTTGCCGACGCCGATGTCCTTGATCAGCGTCTTGGAGGAATCGGACAGGCCGACGATCTTCAGATATTTCGTCGCTTCGGCGTGAGTCCTGTCCCAGTCGATGGCAAACCGGCTGCCGCGCTCGTTGCCCAGGAACATGTTCTCGCCGATGGACATATAAGGAACCAGCGCCAGCTCCTGATGGATGATGACGATGCCCTTTTCTTCGCTGTCTTTGATCTTGGAGAACTTGCATACTTCTCCCTCGTACACAATGTCTCCGCTGTAGCTTCCGTAGGGATACAGCCCGCTGAGCACGTTCATCAGCGTGGATTTGCCGGCGCCGTTTTCTCCGACCAGCGCGTGGATACTGCCGCGTTTCACGACAAAATTCACATCGTCCAGAGCTTTGACGCCGGGGAATTCCTTGGTGATCCCTCTCATTTCCAGAATGTTATCCGCCAAAATATCCCCTCCATACTTGAGAGTTGAAAACAATAATAAGCATCGCGGGCTGCTTTTCAGCATCATCGCCGGCGATGGTCATTATGAGGAAGCGGGCAGAGCGGGAATCCGCTCTGCCCGCAGATGCAGTTGGGATGATGAAAGCTTAGCCGTTGTTGATCTGGTCCATGGTGTAGTAGCCGGAGCTGATGAGCAGGTCCTCATAGTTCTCGACCGTGCAGGCGACAGGATCGCACAGGTAGCTGGGGATGATGCCGGTGCCGTTGTCGTAGGTCTCGGTATCGTTGATGGGGGGCTCGCTGCCCTTCATCAGAGCGTCGACCATCTCGACGACCTTGGCGGCCAGGGTACGGGTGTCTTTGAAGACGGACATGGCCTGGCGGCCCTCAATGAGGTTCTTCATGATGGCGATGTCGCAGTCCTGACCGGTGATGACGGGGTAGACATCATTGGTGTAGGAAGCGGCCAGAGCGTTCTCCACGCCCAGAGCGGTGGAGTCGTTGGATGCCAGAACGGCGTGCAGCGGGGTGCCGTCGGCGTAGTTGGAGGCGAGGATGTTCTCAAAACGGGACTGAGCAGCGTCGGTCGCCCAGTTGGCGGTGGCGACGACAGCCTTCTCGACCTGGCCGGAGGGGCAAACCAGCTTGCCGCTGTCCAGATAGGGCTGCAGGATGCTCATGGCGCCGTCAAAGAAGAAGTTGATGTTGTTATCGCCGGGGTCGCCGGTGATGAACTCAATGTTGAAGGGGCCTTCCGCGTTGTCCAGATCCAGGGCGTCACGGATGAACTCGCCCTGCTTGGTGCCGACGAGCCAGTTGTCGAAGGTGGCGTAGTAGGAGACAGCGTCGGAGTTCATGATCAGACGGTCATAGGCAATGACGGGGATGCCGGCTTCCTTGGCCTGGGCCAGAACGGTGCCCAGAGAATCGCCGTCGATGGAGGCGATAACCAGAACCTTGCAGCCGTTGGCGATCATGTTCTCGATCTGGGAGACCTGCGTGGGAATGTCGTTGGCACCGAACTGAAGGTCAACCTCGTAGCCGGCGGCTTCGAGCAGGCTCTTCATGTTCTCGCCGTCCTGATTCCAACGCTGCAGATCCTTGGTGGGCATGGCCACGCCGACCAGATTGGAAGCGGTTTCAGCAGCGGGGGCTTCTTCGGCAGGGGCCTCCTCGGCCTGCGTGCTGGCGGGAGCGGCAGCCTCACCGCAGGCGGCCAGCGCAAACACCATGACCAGAGCCAGGAGCAGAGCTAACAGTTTTTTCATAATGGTCCTCCTTTTGTATTCTTCCGATTGTAAGCTGCAAGCAGCTTCTATAAATTGATTTTACAAATCTGCCCCCCGTATGTCAAGGCATTTTTCCATTCAGCACATTATTTGGCGAGGTTTTACACTTTTTGTTATCATTAATTGTACATTATTACCACATTTCAAGAATGTTAAGTAAATTTCTTTTTAAAAGTACCGCAGTTTCCCATGCAATCGCCGCTGAAAGCGCTTGACGGAGAGGCGGTTTATGCTATAATCGAATTGAAAATTTGCAGAAGTAGGAAGGGAGGATCGGCAAATGGCAGAGAAGTCGGCGCACAGCAAGGCCGCGCTGCCGGTGCGCAGCCGCATCTACCGCGCGCTGTACGACCGGCGTGGTTTCTGCTCCCGTCAGATGCTGGCGGAGAGCTGCTCGGTCAGCATGCCCACCCTCCATCAGAATCTGAAGGAACTGATGGATGAAGGGCTGATCCGTTATTCCGGCATGGGCGTCTCCACCGGCGGGCGGAGAGCGCAGGGGCTGGACATTGACCCGGAGGCCCGCATCTCCCTCGGAGCCGCCCTGGCGGAGGATCATCTGCGGCTGGTGGCGGTGGATCTGCGGCTGCGGGAGCTCGCCTACCGGAAGCTCCCCCTTGACGCGGTCAAGCGCCTGCCGGACTATGAAACGGAGCTGCCCGCCATTGTGGACGCCTTTCTGTCCGACGCTGACCTGGACCGTCAGCGGGTGCTGGGGCTGGGGCTCGCGGTCCCCGGTGTTTTGACGCCGGACGGCTCCCGCATCCTCTTCGCCCCCACGCTGGGCCTGCGGGACATGCCAATGCGGATGCTCACGCAGGGCATCCCCTACCCTGTTCATGCGGAGAATGACGGCTCCGTCAGCGGCCATGCCGAAGGCTTTTTCCGCGGAACTCGGCGAAACATGGCCTACCTCTCCCTGGAGGACGGCGTGGGCGGCGCGGTGTTGATGGCGGGGCGGCCCTATCCCGGCGATTCGGCGCGCAGCGGCGAATTCGGCCATATCTGCGTGGAGCCGGGAGGCCTGCGCTGCCGCTGCGGCAAGCAGGGCTGCCTGGAGGCCTACTGCTCCGCCCGGCGCGTGGAGCAGAGCCTGGGCGTGGACACAGAGACCTTCTTTCGCGGCGTGCAGCAGCACATCCCGGAATACGAGAACCTGCTGTACGACATGATGCGCCACCTGGCCACGGCCATCCTCAGCATCCGGCTGACCCTGGACTGCGACGTGGTGCTGGGGGGCTTTTTCTCCGAATATCTATCGCCCTATCTGCCCATCCTCCGCCAGTATGTCCTCTCCGGCGATCCCTTTGATGAAGATGCGGACTTTGTGCAGCTCAGCACGCTCCGGCGGCACATCACGCCGCTGGGGGCGGCGCTCTATTACGTGCGGGAATTCGTCGCCTCGGTGTGAGAAAGTTTTATCCTGTTTTCACGTATTGACGCGGCGGCGCTGCCTTACAATTTCTCCAGAAACTGGAAAGGAGCCACAATATGGAAAAGATTCTGGAACTTGCCCGGGCGCGGCGCAGCGTCCGCAGCTTTGACGGTCGGACGCTGACGGAGGAAGACCGCGAGGCGCTGCGCGTCTTTGCGGATTCTCTTGAAAACCCCTACGGCATCCCCGTGCGCTTCCGCTTTCTGGACGCCGGACAGCAGAGTCTCGGCTGCCCGGTCATAGTCGGCACGGACTGTTTTCTGGGTGCCAAGATCGCCCGTGTTCCCCATTGCGAGGAGGCTTTCGGATACACGATGGAGGCGCTGGTGCTATACGCCTGCTCCCGCGGGATCGGCACCACCTGGATCGGCGGTACCATGGACCGGGGTGCTTTTGAGCGGGCCATGGCGCTCAAAGAGAGCGAGATCATGCCCTGCGTCACGCCGCTGGGCTACCCCGCGGCCAAAATGAGTCTGCGGGAGAGCATGATGCGAAAGGGCGCCCGGGCGGACAGCAGGGAGCCCTTCGAGACACTGTTTTTCCGCGATGACTTTCTCACCGTCCTGCAGGCAGACGAGGCAGGTTTCCTGTATGAGCCGCTGGAGTGTGTACGGCTGGCACCATCGGCGGTGAATCGGCAGCCGTGGCGGGTGCTCGTGTGCGGGAAGCGGGTGCATTTTTACAAGAAAAGCTCCAAGGGCTTCGTAAGCGACGCGGCGGGCGATCTGCAGAAGGTGGATCTGGGCATTGCCCTGTGCCATTTTGAGCTTTGTGCCAGAGAATGCGGCCTCGCGCCCCGCTTTGTGCTCGCGGACCCCGGCATCCCCTGCCCCGACGGCTTTTCGTATATCGCCAGCTTTGAAATTACATGATCCATTATGAAACAACAAGGAGCACCCCGCGCTGATAGCGCGGGGTGCTCAAGCTGTCGACTAACTGTCGACAG
>CAMKAP010000057.1 GCA_946410505.1 uncultured Clostridia bacterium | reverse complement strand
GAGTGCCTGACCCACGGCTGGACCGTGGACGGCGAGGGCAAGGCCATGCACAAGTCCCTCGGCAACGGCGTGGACCCCGCCGACATCATCAAGGAGTTCGGCGCCGACATGATCCGCCTCTGGGCCGGCTCCGCCGACTACCATGTGGACGTACGCTGCTCCAAAGAGATCTTCAAGCAGCTCAGCCAGAACTATCTCAAGTTCCGCAACACCGCCCGCTACTGCCTCGGAAACCTGGACGGCTTTGACGCCGACAATCTGGTATCCCCCGCGGATATGACGGAGCTGGACCGCTGGGCGATCACCAAGCTCAACGAGCTGATCGAAAAGGTTGAGGCCGCCTACAAGGATTACGAGTTCCACGTGATCTCTCATGCCATCAACGATTTCTGCGTGGTAGAGCTCTCAAGCTTCTATCTGGACATCATCAAGGATCGCCTGTACTGCGAGGAACGCAACGGCCTGAAACGCCGCAGCGCCCAGACCGCGCTGTACCTGATCCTGGACACCCTCACGAAGATGTTCGCGCCGATCCTGGCCTTCACCTGCGATGAGATCTGGCTGGCCATGCCCCACCGCGCGGGCGACGACGTGCGCAACGTGGTGCTCAACCAGATGAACAAGCCCTTCGCCGACTACGCGCTGGACGAAGAGACCATGGCCCGCTGGGAGCAGCTCATCGCCCTGCGCAATGACGTCAACGGCGTCATCGAGACCGCCCGCGCCGCCAAGCGCATCGGCAAGCCCTTGGAAGCCGCCGTCATCCTCTACAGCGCCGACGAGAAGCTGCGCGCCGAGGCGGAGAAGTTCTCCGACATGGATCTGTGCGATCTCTTCATCGTCTCCAAATGCCTGATCGCTCCGGACAAGGGCGAGGGCGAGAGCGCTGCCGTCGGCGAGAGCGCCGCGCTGCCCGGGCTTGGCATCTCCGTCGTCGAGGCGCCGGGGACCAAGTGCCCCCGCTGCTGGAAGCACTCCACCGCCGCCGACCCTGAGACGGATCTTTGCCCCCGCTGCGCATCCGTGGTTGCAAAACTCGGAAACATCGGTTAAAATATAAGAACCACCGAATCACTTCAGCCCCGGTCTCCGGGACGGACAGGAGAAAGACATGCTGTACGCAATCGTTGCCGTACTGGTCATCATCGCCGACCAGTGGGTCAAGTTCTGGGTCCAGAACTCCATTTCCATGGAGTCTGTGGGCGAGCCTTTAATCCCAGGTATCCTCAGCCTCGTGAATCTTCACAACGACGGCGCCGCTTTCAGCTTCCTCAGCGGCAGCGGTGCCCGAATCCCCTTCATTATCCTGACCGGCGTGTTCGTGCTGGCCGTCATCATCGCGCTGGCCACGAATTTCATCTCCGGCCGTCTTGCCCGCTGGAGCATCGTGCTGGTCGCCGCAGGCGGTCTGTCCAACTGCATCGACCGGGTGATCTACGGCTACGTACAGGACATGTTCAAGACCGAGTTCATCAATTTCCCGGTCTTCAACGTGGCGGATATTTTTATCACGGTATTCTGCCTGATCTTCGTGCTTGCGATCCTATTTGAACGCGAGCGGGAAGAGGACGACTATGACGACCTCTACGACGAGGATGACGAGGACGATCTGCCCCGCCGTCCCAGCGCCAAAGAGCGCCGCGCCGCCCGCGTCGCCGCCAGAGCCGAGGCCGCCGAAGCCAAGGCCAGCAAGAAGGCCCGCCGCGACCGCGAGGACGACGAATACGAGGCCTACAAGGCCGAGCGCGCCGCCCGTCAGCGCCAGCAGGCCCAGGCGCAGGCCGAGGCCAGAGCCCGCGCCAAGGCCCAGCAGCCCCAGACTGTGCAGGCTGCCAGGCCCGCCGCCCGGTCTGCCGCTGCCGAAGAGGATCCCTTTGCCGAGTGGGAGCGCGCCAATGCCCGCGTCTCCACCCAGCAGAGCGCAGCCCGCAGCTCCGCCCAGCGTCCCGCCGCCCCCGCGGCCCGTCAGACTGCGGCTGCCGCCGCTCCGCGGCAGGCTGCTGCCCCTGCGGCGCGCCCGGCTGCTGCTCCTGTCCAGCGCCCCGCCGCCCCCGCGGCCAAGCCGGCGCCCAAGGCTGCACCCACGCCCGCCCCGAAGGCCTCCTCTTCCACCGAGGAGTTCTCCCTCGAGGATATTCTGGCGGAGTTCAAGTAAAAACAGATGGACGAGAGGGATTTTGTCCTCACCGTCACAGCAGAGGAGAGCGGCGATCGGATCGACGCTCTCCTTGCGCGTCGTATGGAGGATCTGAGCCGCAGCGCCGCCCAGCGGCTGCTGGAGGAGGGGCGTGTGCGCCTCGGCGGCGAGACGGTAAAGAAAAATTACAAATGCGTCCCCGGGGATGAGATTTCCGTGCTCCTGCCCGAGGTGGAGGAGGTCCCCCTGATCGCGCAGGAACTTCCCCTGAACGTGGTGTATGAGGACGGGGATGTGATCGTGGTGAACAAACCCCGGGGCATGGTGGTGCACCCCGCGCCCGGCCATCCGGACGGTACGCTGGTCAACGCCCTCCTGTGGCACTGTGGGGACAGTCTTTCCGGCATCGGCGGGGAGAAGCGCCCCGGTATCGTCCACCGCATCGACAAGGACACCTCGGGCCTGCTGATCGTCGCCAAGAACGATTTTGCCCATCAGTCGCTCTCCGCCCAGCTCAGTGACCGAAGCCTCTCACGCGTCTATGAGGCGGTTGCCCGCGGCGGGTTCCGGGAGGATTCCGGCACCGTGGACCGGCCCATCGGCCGTCATCCCACGGACCGCAAGCGTATGGCCGTGACGGAGAAAAACAGCCGCTCCGCCGTGACCCATTGGGAAGTCATCGCCCGCTATGCGGGCTACACCCACATCCGCTGCATTCTGGAGACCGGGCGCACCCACCAGATCCGCGTGCATATGGCCAGCGTCGGCCATCCCCTGCTGGGGGACTTCACCTACGGCGCACCCTCGCCCGAGAAGGGACTGGAGGGCCAGTGTCTGCATGCAAGGCGCCTCAAATTCATCCACCCCCGCACAGGGGAGCATGTGGAGCTGGAGAGCCCGCTGCCGCGGTACTTCACGGAGGTGCTCTCACGGCTTGGACCGGAGATATAAAAAACAGCTTCCCCAGACGGGGAAGCTGTTTGTCATAGGAAGGGGATTATATCGTCTCCGCCGCGCTGCGGATGGTTTTTCCGATGACGGAGCCCTTGAAGTAGAAGATCGTCATCACCAGAGAACTGAGCATCCAGGACAGGGGATAGCAGAGATAGATGACACGGATATCCTCAAAGACCGGAAGCATGGTGAAGATCCACACAATACGGAACACGCAGATACACAGTGCCGTAATCAGCGTCACCTTGCCGGCCTGGCCCGCGCCGCGGATGGCGCCGCCCAGAATGTCTGAGAAGCCGAGGGTCCAGCCGAAGGGCGCCAGAAAGGGCATGACGCCCAGAGAGACCTGGCGCGTCGCCTCGTCGGTGGTAAAGAGGGAGAGGAGCGGCCGCGCAAAGAGGATGATGCCAAGCCCCACCGTGATGCAGGCGGCGGCGCTGGCCCAGACCGCAAAGCGGATCCCGCGCTTGACCCTGCCGAATTTGCCCGCGCCGATGTTCTGCCCCACATAGGTGGAGACGGCCAGGCTCAGAGCGCCCATGGGCATATAAATAAACGCGTCCAGCTTGTAATAGGCGGAAACGCCCGCTACGGCGGTCGCTCCGAAGCCGTTGATGCTGCTCTGCACAAGAATATTGGATATATTGTACATGGAGCCTTGCAGGCCGCAGGGAATGGAGATACGCACCACATCCCAAAGGGCGAGGCCGCTGATCTTCATATGCAGCAGATCCAGGCGGTATTCCGGGTCGAGCCTGGTCAGCCGCAGGATCACCAGCACGGCGGAGATCGCCTGTGCCGCCACGGTGGCGATCGCCGCGCCGGCGGCACCCCAGTGCAGCACCGCAACCATGAAAACGTCCAGCACCAGGTTGCTCACACCGCCGACGAGCAGATAGATCAGAGGCCGGCGGGAATCGCCCTCGGCACGGATCATGCCGGCACCCACGTTATAAAACATGGTGGTCAGCGTCCCGGCGAAGAAGATGCGCAGATAGGTGACGGCATCCCGCATCAGCTCCTCCGGCGTGGCCATCCAGCGCAGGAGCGGTTCGGCAAAAAGCACGCCCACCGCGGAGATGAGCAGGCCGCAGAGCAGGGAGAGCAGCATGGCCGCGTCGACGAGTTTTTTCAGGCCCGGCTTATCGCCCGCGCCGTAATGCATGGCATAGAGCACACTGGTGCCGGTGGCGATGCCGAGGAAGAAGCCGATCAACAGGTTAATGAGCGAGCCGGCCACGCCCACCGCGCCCAGCGGCGTCGGCCCGGCGAAGCGGCCGAGCACAGCCGCATCAATGGAATTGTAAAGCTGCTGGAACAAATTGGACAGCAGAATGGGGACCGTATAGAGGATCAGATCCTTGACAATGGGTCCCTCGGTCAGGTTCAATGAATCGCTGTGAATGGGAATTGCCTTCTTTACTGCATGATAGAATAGATTCCAACGCAATCTACACCCGCTGTCCGGGAATGTCAATAGATTTCTTTTGTATTCCGGTCGGGAATGTGATAGACTGGGCAGGCTATGAAAAACGAGACGAAGCACAATTTCATATTTGACTGGGCGCTGCTGCCGGCCGTGATCACGCAGGCCTGGCCCACCATGCTCGAGCAGCTGATGCAGACCGCCGTGCAGTATATTGACACGGCCATGGTCGGCTCTCTCGGCACCGCAGCCACCGCCGCCGTGGGCAGCACCGTCACGGTCAACTGGCTCATCGGCAGCACCGTCTCCGCCTTCGGCGTGGGCTTTCTCAGCTACATCTCCCAGGCGATCGGCGCCGGAGAAACTGACCGCGCCCGCCGGGCCGCGGCCCAGTCGGTGCTGATGGTACTGGCGGCGGGCCTGCTCTTCACCGGGCTGACCCTGGGGCTGAGCAAGAAAGTGCCGGTGTGGATGCAGGTGGCCCCCTCCCTGCGGAGCCTGGCCTCGCGCTACTTTTTCATCCTGTATACGCCCATGCTGGCCCGGGCGGCCAGCATCATCTTCGGCACGGTGCTGCGCGCCGCCGGCGACACGAAAACGCCCATGCGCGTGGGGATCGGCGTCAACCTCCTGAACGTGACGCTGAACTTTCTGCTGATCTATGAGCCGCGCGCGCTCACGCTCTTCGGCCGCAGCTTCCGGTTCTGGGGCGCGGGACTCGGCGTCGTTGGCGCCGCGGCTGCCAGCGCTCTGTCCTTTGTCTTCGGCGGCATTGCCATCACACTGGCCCTTTACCGCCATCCCCGCGTCTCACCCCGGGGGCTCACCCTGCGTCCGGACATGCGGGTACTGCGGCCCTGTCTTCGGGTCGCCTTCCCGAATATGCTCCAGCGCTTCGGCACCTCTCTGGGCTATGTGGCCTTCGCCGCCATGATCAACGCCCTCGGCGAGACCGCCACCGCCGCCCATACCATCGCCAACACCGTGGAGTCGGCTTTTTATATCCCGGGCTACGGGATGCAGACTGCGGCGGCCACCCTCACCGGCAACGCCGTGGGCGCCGGAGACCGGCGGCGGGTGGGCGATCAGGCGCGGCTCATTTTCCTGTGCGAAGTGTCGCTGATGCTGCTGTCGGGAACGCTGCTCTTCTGTTTCGCCCCCGCCATGGTGGGCCTCTTCAGCCGCGACGCGGCGGTCATCCTGCTGGGGAGCACCGTGCTGCGCATGGTGGCCTGCTCCGAACCCTTCTACGGCGTGTCCATCGTCATCGAGGGCATGCTGCAGGGCGTGGGTAAAACCGCAGTCCCCTTCCTGTTCAACATCATCGGCATGTGGGGCGTGCGCATCGTGGGCACCTTCGCGTGCACCCGGCTCCTGGGGCTGGGGCTCGTGTCCGCCTGGGGCTGCATGATCGGACACAATCTGCTGCTCTTCGTGCTCTTTGTCTGCTACTTCCGAAGCGGCCGCTGGAATCCGCTCGGGAAATGAAAAAGCGCAAGGCCGTGACTTTCGTCACGGCCTTGGTTTTTTTGTATGCAATCATCGCCAAGATGTCCAGAGAGACGACGCTGCGTATTGCGCCCCCCATTCTTTCTTTTTGGTGCTTGCCCAAAAAGAAAGAACGCGCCGCGCCCGGTGGAAGAAAGAAAAAAGCGCTTACAAGGACGCCGTGCCTCTCGCGCTTCGCCGTTCGCGGAATGGCTTCGCTTCGCTCGCGCCGCTACCTGGAAGCCGATCCGCGAGTCGCCGGGACGTGCTTGTAGGGGTCAGCGTCCTCGACGTCCCGCAATAATGATTATATGATGGCGAAAAGCGAAAAAGCTTTTCGCTGCGCAGCTTTGCTACGCAGCAAAACAGCCTTGCTGTTTTGCCATATACTCATTGCAATGAGCATCGGGCGAATGATTTTTAGAATCATTCGCTGCCAAACTTGTCGTTTGGCAGCGAAATCAATCGAATCCTCGATTGATTTCGCCATCCGATGATCATTATAACCCATTCGGCGAGCCGCGCCCGGAGCGGTTTGAAGACCAGGAAACCTTTCTTTCCGCGAAAGGAAAGAAAAGTCTCCTGTAATTCTCAGCTTATCAGCTTTGAGCGGCTGGAAAAAACTATTGTTTTTACCCCAGCGCTTCGCGGACAAAGGCTTCGACCTGGGCCAGCCGCGCCTCGGTGTAGAGCCCGTCACCGGCATGCATCATGCCGTGCACCAGCTCCACGCGCACATTATCCGCCCCGCAGACAGCGGCAAGCGCCTCCTCCATCTGCAAAGACTGGTGGTAGGGTACGCTCAGATCCGCGTCGCCGTGGACGATCAGGCTCCTGAGGCCGGGATTGACACCGAAAGCGGTCTGGTACGGCACGGACAGGGCATTGACGTCTTCCCCGGTCCAGTCGGCATAGGCCTTGCGGACCCAGAACTCCTCACAGGAGCCGAAGCCCTGCAGGGTCTTGCTGTCTGCCCAGAAGTTTGCCATCCTGCGCACCCAGGCGGGGATGCCCTCCTGCCGGAACTGCTCCTCACTGGTGGAGAAATCCACGATCCCGTAGTAATCCACCAGGGCCTTCACGGGGATGGCCTGCTCGGTGACCGCCGTGATGCAGGCCAGATACCCGCCTGCGGATTCACCCCAGACTGCGCACTGAGAGGCGTCATAGCCGTATTCCTCCGCATGCTCGGAGAGATAGCGGATCGCGTCGCGCACGTCCTCCACCGCAGCGGGCCAGGGCGCCTCCTGGGCCAGGCGGTAGTTGATGCTGGCGCAGGCAAAGCCGTGGTCCCGGAAATAGCGGTAGAAGAGCCGGGCCTGGCGGGACTGGGAGTCGTTGGAGATGAAGCCGCCGCCGTGGATCATCACGAAGAGAGGCGGATTCTCCACCCCGTCGGGAATGTAGAGATCCAGATACTGGCTCTCCGCTTCGCCGTAGGGCGTGCGCTCGAAGCCGGCGCCGCCGGCCCACTCGCGGCTTTCATCCAACGTAACTTTCTCGGGGAACCAGTTGTTCCACAGCACCCAGGCCAGATGGTGATTCAGCCCTACGACCAGGGCCAGCACCAGCAGGATCGCCAGAAAGATCTTCCATCCTTTTTTCATGCTCTCGCTCCTTTATTCTCCGCAGGGAAGCTCCACGGAGGCGGTCCGCTGCCCGTCGCTCACAGTGACGCGCAGGACGCCCGCTTCGCGGGCCTGCACCACGGTCTGCGCCTCGCCGAAGTAACTGGGCACCTCCGACTGGGCGTAGTTGCCCTCAAAGTAGACGCTGGCGTTGGCCGTGCCCATGACGGTGCCGTTTTCGGCCGCGACACGGATGCGGTGGCGCTCCAGCGGTTTGACCTCGCCGTTTTTGTCGGTATAGCGCATGCGGAAATAGACCATCTCGCCGGGACGGCAGCTTTCGCTCTCCGGCTCCAGACGCAGTTCCGTCTCCGGACCCGCGGAGCGCAGCGTGTCGCGCCCGATCTCGCGGCCGCCCAGATCGTAGGATATCGCCGTCAGCTCCCCCGGCTCATAGCTCGTGCGGAAGACGGCGCGGGCTTTTCTGGGCTTCTTTTTGCCCACGGATCTGCCGTTTACAAAGAGCTCGACGGACGCGGCCCGGGCATAGACCTCCACCAGGGCGCTCTTGCCCTCAAAGCCTTCCCAGCTCCAGCTGCGCTGCGCGCGGCTCATGGTCCAGTCGGTCATGTTCAGTCTCTTTGCCTGGTTCACCGGGAAAACGGCCAGCTTTGGCCCCTTCTCCAGTTCAAAGCAGATGCGGGTATAGTCCGCCTCGGGGGTCAGCTTGCCGGTCACGTCCACGCGGCCGGGGCCGCCGCGGATGCAGTCCTGTACCCGGCCGGTCTTGTACTCGTCGAATTCGGGGCCGTTGTCCCCCGCGCCGCACTCGCCGATATAATCCCAGGCGATCCACACGAAGTCACCCACCACCTGGGGCGTGTCCTTGGCAATCTCCCAGAAATCATAGGCGTCGCCGATCAGGGTCTCGGAGCCCAGGATCAGGCGCTGCGGGTACTTTTTCGCGTCATGGCGGTAGCGCCAGTTGCCGTAGTTGTAGCCCGCGATGTCCATGGCGGCGAAGGCGTCCCGGGTCTTCCAGTCGCAGGGCGGAAGCGTGGCGCCGAACTTCATGAAATCACAGCCCACGGCGGCGGCCAGCAGATTGTAGAACTCGGAGCCCACGGCCTTCTTTTTCGGCTTCTTCGCAGCGGCGCTCTCGGCGGCCTTTTTGGCCGCCTCCGCCTGCTGTTTGGCCTTCTCGTCGCTGTAGACGCCGAAGCCCGCGGAGGAGAGGAAATTAAAGAAGATGTTGATGCCGCAGGTCACGGGGCGGGTACTGTCCAGTCCGTGCAGATATTCCGTATAGCTTTTCTGCAGGGCGATGCCCTTGGCCTGGGCGGTTTCGGCCACCTCGTTGCCGGTGGAGTACATGATGACACAGGGGTGGTTGTAGTCCTTGTCCACCATATCCTTCAGGTCCTGCTTCCACCAGTCGCTGACATAAGTCGCGTAGTCGTACTGGGTCTTGTGCATGTACCAGCAGTCCACATACTCGTCCATCATCAGCATACCCAGCCTGTCGCAGGCCTCCAGCTGGTATTTGGAGCAGGGGTTGTGTGCCGAGCGCACAGCGTTGTAGCCCGCCTTCTGCAGGATGCGGATGCGCCGCTCCTCCGCCTCCGGGTAGCTCGCCGCTCCCAGCAGGCCGTTATCGTGGTGGATGCAGGCCCCGCGGATGACGACGCGCTCGCCGTTGAGAGCCACGCCCTTCTCCGGCGTCCAGCTCAGCGTGCGCACGCCGAAAGTCTCTTCACATACGTCGCCGGCAAAGGTCACGCGGCATGTATAGAGCTTCGGGTTTTCCGGGCTCCAGAGCTCCGCCTCCGGAAGCTTGAGGGTGAAGGGCCCCGCGCCCTCCGCTCTGGCCAGGCAGCGCTCACCGTCCAGGATCTCCACCGCCGCATCGCCGGGGACAGAGGTCTCCATCCGCACGCGGATCTTCGCCGGACGGATCTCCAGCGTGTCGATCTTTACGGAATTCATCAGAATATGCTTCTCCCCGCAGGCATAGAGCCAGACCGGGCGGAAGATGCCCGTGCCGGAGTACCAGCGGGAGTTGGGCTGGTCGGCGTTGCGGGCGACGACGCGGATCTCGTTTTCCCCCTCCTTGAGGAAGGGCTTCAGATCCACGTAAAAATTCGTGTAGCCGTAGGGGCGGAAGGCCGCCTTCTCCCCATTGAGCCAGACCTCGGCGTGGCGGTATACGCTCTCGAACTCCAGCGTCAGATGCTCCGCCCGCTCCTGCTCCGGCGTGAGCGTAAAGCGCTTGACATACTCGTAGTCGTTGGCCTCAAACCAGCCGATGTTTCCCTCGCCCAGACTCCCCTCGATGCGCGGCTCGGTGCGCATCGCGTCATGGGGGAGCGTCACCGGGATCGCTTCCGCGCCGGGTTTCAGCGCGCGGCAGGTCCAGCCGCGGTTGAAATCGAACTTTTTCATTTTTCCTCCTTGTATTATAGAGTAGTAGTTTTTAGTGACCCTCTCCAAGGTCATGTGCTA
>CAMKAP010000056.1 GCA_946410505.1 uncultured Clostridia bacterium | reverse complement strand
CACCGCGTCATTGGCGTAGTCCAGCAGAGAGTAGCGCTCGAACTCCTCCTGGGTCATCAGGCCCACGTAGCCCAGCAGGTGGGCCGCGTAGGGCGTGCCATAATCGCGGGTAAAGGCGCGCTCCACCTCGATGCCGGAGAGCTTGTTCTCCATGATGGAGGAGATGAGCTCCATGCTGGCGTCCTCAACGAACATGTAGTCCGCGGTGTTGACGGCGTAGCGCACGTTGATGGAGTAGCGGACGCCCGCGATCATGCGCATCTCCTCGGAGGTGTAGCTGTTGTCGATGTCGTAGCGGGTGCGCATATAGCTGAGAAGCTCCACCGCCGTGGGCTCCTCCGGCAGCGCCTTGCCCTTGTCCTTGAAGTAGGCCTGGAGCATGGTGCGCTGGATCTCGGTCATGTTCTCGTTATAGGTAAAGGGCGGCTCCATGCTGATCGGCAGATCGTCGGTGTAGCTGTCGCCGTAGCTCTGCACCATCTTCACCAGCTGCAGAATGATCGCGTTGGGATCGTCGTTGGCAAAGAGCTTGGTTACGTCGATCTTCAGGTTGTAACATTCCTTGTTGCTCACCAGCACGCGGCCGTAGCGGTCGAGAATGTTGCCCCGGGCAGCCGTGACGGCGCGCTGAGTCTCGCTGATGGCGCTGGCCTGACTGTAGTATTTTTCACCTTCCACGATCTGGAGGTTATAGAGCCGGACCAGGAAGATCGAAAGGATGATGACAAGGATCACCGCCATGGCGGCGATCCGGCCGGGTTTGATCAGATTTCTGCTCATAAGTCTTTTTCCTTATAGGTTCCCCTGTCAGGGGGAGCCGGCTGGTCGCAGACCAGACTGAGGGGTTTGTTTATTGTCGTATCGGCCTTTATCGGCCTGCTGCTCCGAGGAGGAGAAAAAATCATTCGATCCATCTGGCCGGCGGGAGATAGGCCAGAATGGCAAAGGGCAGGGACCAGAGGGTCTGCAGGATCACAGTGCGGAACATGATGACGGCAAAGGTATCCACCGCCACAGTCCGCAGCATCTGCACAAGCCCAGTAATGAGAAGCGCCAGAAAGGCGGCGCCCATGAAGGCGAAGAAGCGGCGGTTGATGAAAAACGTGGACACAAAGCCCGAGGCAAAGGCGATGGCGGGAAACAGCAGCGTGAAGAGGATCATGTTCTCCACAAAGGCCATATCCGCGAAAACACCCAGGATCAGGCTGAAAACCGCGCCCCAGGTGGCGCCCTCGAACATGCCTACCGCCACGGCCACCGCCGGCAGGATCATGGGGCAGACGCCCGCAATGCGCAGCTCGGTAAACAGCATATTCTGCGTCAGCAGCGCCAGGAACATGTACAGCGCGTACAGCAGCACCCGCCGCACCTTGATCCTCGACAGGATCTCCCTGGCGATATACTCTCTCAGTTCGTTCAAGCTCACTCTATCACCTGAAAATCCTTGATGATAAATACCTGCACCAGCGCGTCCAGATCGCACTGGGGCGTGACCACGCCGTACTCGACCTGGCCGCCCGCCTCGGACTGAACGCTGGTGAGCGTGCCGATGACAAGCCCGGCCGGGAACGCGCCGCCGGAGCCGGAGGTCAGCACCTCGTCGCCGGTGAAGATCTGAGCGCCGTCGGCCAGGAAGGTGAGCTTGGCCGTCTTCTCGCGCATCAGGGCGTACTCGCCCACCACCATGCCGGAGCTGCCGTTGGAGCCCACATAGGCGCCAACGCTCATATCCACGTCAATCAGCGTACTGACCGTGGCCCAGGTGGCCCCCAGCTCGGTGACCTGCCCGACCAGCGCGCCGTATTCGGTGATGACGGGGTCATTGAGCTCAATGCCGCTGGTGGCGCCTTTGCTGATGGTGAAGGAAGAGGACCAGTTGGAAGAGGACCAGAGCACCACCTTGGCGGATTCCAGGATATAGTCCGTGTGCTTCTGGCGCAGATAGAGCGCCTCACGCAGGCGCACGTTCTCCTCCGATGCCTCGATACCGTCACGGGCGGACTTCTGCGCGTCGGCCAGCTGCGCGCGCAGCGACTCATTCTCCGCCATCAGGGAATCGTATTTGTAAAGATAGCCGTAGATACTGTTGAAAAGATTGACCGTGGAGCTCAAGACCTTCTGCATCGGCGCGCTGAGAACGCCGGTTGCGTTGTGCACGATGCCGATCTGCCCGTCGCGCGCGGCATTGCCCACGCCCACCAGCAGCGCCACCGCCAGCACGATCACGCCGATCCGGATTCCGTTTTTCTTTAGATATTCTTTCAAAGAAGTCCAACTCCCTGCTCTTTCAGCATTGCGTCCAGCCTGCAAAGGGGCAGGCCCATCACGTTAAAAAAGTCGCCCTCGATCCCGCGCACGAAGAGCGCGCCCAGGCCCTGCGCCCCGTAGGCGCCGGCCTTGTCCATGGGCTCGCCGCTTTCGATATAGCGGCGGATCTCCTCTTCGGAGAGGTCCCGGAAATGCACCGCCGTGCACTCATAGCCCAGCCGCTCCGTTCCCCCGCGCAGCACCGCCACGCCGGTATAGACATGGTGGGTGTTGCCCGAGAGCATGCGCAGCATCTCGGCGGCGTGTTCCAGGGAGCGGGGCTTTCCGAAGGGGCGCCCGTCGTACCACACGATGGTGTCAGCCGCGACGACAACGTCGTCTTTCTCCGCCTGTGCGGCCACCTCCTCCGCCTTGGCGGCGGCGAGCGCCATCACCAGCTCCTGGGGCTGCGCCCCCTCGGGGCCGTGCTCCTCCCCTTTTGCGGGGATGATCATCAGATTCTTTACGCCCAGCATCTCCATCAGTTCCCTGCGGCGCGGAGAGCCGGAGGCCAAAATAAAATTCATGTTTACCCTGTTTATCCTGTATTGATTTCTGTTTTGTGCAATCACTCAACACCGCGGTAGTACAGTCCCCGCGTCAGCACGTTGGGCCGGTAGTCGGAGTAGCCCAGATGTCCCTTGGCCACCTCCACGCACTCGCGCGGACTCTCGGTGGAGAACAGCAGCCGCAGTCCCCAGAGCCCGGCGGCATAGAGGTCTTCCTTCTTATCGGCGAGATAGAGCTTATGGGCGTTGTAGATCACGGTCCGCTCGCCCGGCTCACTGACCACGGGGAAGACAGAGCCCATGCGGTCCGCCAGTTCTCCCGGCAAGGGGTTTGCGCGGCCGGAGGCGTTTTTCAGCAGGTTCTGATCCGATACCATCACAGGCAGACGCCCGTAAATGATCGCCTCGGTGTCGAGAGGCTTTGCCATGTCGCGGATCTGGCTCAGGCGCAGCTCAAAAGAGGCCGTCGCCGAGAGGAAGCCCGCCTCCCGCAGCACCTCCATGGACTGGGCGTTAAAGGCATTGAGGCCGAAGTCGCCGCGAAGCTTGAGGCCCGCGCTGCGGGCGAGGACGATATGCCCGAGATTTCCCACCAGAGCCTCGTTCACGCCCAGGTCGAAGAGCTTCTGCAGATCGTCATACAGCGGCCGCATCTCCCCATCGGTCACGATACGGGGCAGCACCGCCACGGGGACGGCGCCCTGGTTCACAAAAGGCAGGATGCGCTCATACTTTTCGGCCATCAGGTGCGCGGGGACATAGAGATAATCCGGCTTCAGCTCCGCCAGCTCCGGTGTGAGCTGCTCCTCGGCTCTCAGCTGGAAGATGATCTTGGGGTCACCAAGCGGCGTCACGTTCCCGGGTGCCGCGGGCAGAGGTCCGCGGGCGCGCACAGGGGGGTTCGCCCGCTCTTCGGAGAGCTGGGAAATCAAGTCCCGGCGCAGCTTGTTGATCTCGGCCGCGGGAAGGAACAGGCCGGGATCGGTCTTCGCGCGGTTTTCCACCACGCTGTAAGGTGTGCCGCCGGTCTTGAACATCTGCTCGGTCAGGTATCCGTCGGTCAGGCCCTGACGCTTGGCCCTCTCGGGCACCGCGCCGTAGGTCACGGCCTTGTGGCCCTCGTCGTCAAAGGCGATGGCGCGGATGGGCATGCCCTTCTCCGCCACCGTGTAAAAGTGCACCGGCACACGGCGCAGCTCCCCGTCGGCATAGGCCTTGCGCGCCGTGGTAAAGATCGCCTCGTCCGCCCGGTCCTGCTCCGTGCGGGTGCCGAGCATGTCCTGCTTGTCGCCGTTAAAGTAGCCCTGGGTGAAGCCCTGACGGGAGAAGGCCTGCTCCAGAAGCTGCATCTCCTCCTGGGTAGGCTTGCGGTGCTCCTTGAGTGCTTTGGCGTAGATTCCGGTAACGATGGCCGTATACTCCGGCCGCTTCATGCGCCCTTCGATCTTCAGGCAGGCAACGCCCGCCTCCTCCAGCTCATCAAGCCGGTCCACCAGGCAGCTGTCCTTCAGGGAGAGCGGATGCTCTTCGTTGCTGCCGGTAAGACTGTACTGCATGCGGCAGGGCTGAGCGCACATGCCCCGGTTTCCGCTGCGTCTGCCGATCATGGCGGACATGTAGCACTGGCCGGAATGGCAGAAGCACAGCGCCCCGTGTACAAAGACTTCCGTCTCAATGGAGGCGCGGCTGGTGATATATTTGATTTGCTCCAGGCTCAGCTCCCGCGCCAGCACGGCCCGGGTCAGGCCCATCTCCGCCGCCGCCTCGACGCCGGCAAGATTGTGGATGCTCATCTGGGTACTGGCATGCAGGGGGATGTCGGGCAGGGCCTTGCGCACGGCCCGGATCAGGCCGAGATCCTGGATGATGATGCCGTCCGCCCCCAGATCGGAGGCAAGCCCTGCGGCCCTGACAGCGCTCTCCACCTCCCGGTCGTTGACCAGGGTGTTGAGCGTCACATAGACCTTGCAGCCGCGGATGCGGCAGTATCGGACGGCTTTTTCAAACTCCTCGTCGGAGAAATTCTTGGCGCCGCGGCGGGCATTGAAGTCGCCCATGCCCAGATACACGGCGTCCGCTCCGTTCTGCACGGCGGCGATGACGGCTTCCGGCGCGCCAGCCGGCGAGAGCAGCTCTATCATGTCTTTGCTCCTTTTATTGTAATCCGCAAAAGAAAGCGGCGTTCGGATCGTTTCCTCGATATGATACCCACTATAATTCAGGGTATTATAACACACAGCTGCCTATTGCGACAAGTCAATTTTGATGTTATAATGCTTTTTGCTTGTAAATTTATTTTGAATCTGAACACAGAGGCTGAAACATGCAGGGAAGCAACACGGGAAAAATCATCAGCGCCGAGGCTTTGGACAGGCTCGTCTCCGCCCATGACGGAGATGTTGCGCTGCTGTATCTCCATATTCTGCGCAGCGGCAATGCGGATCTTGAGTTGGCTGCCGCGGCGCTCTGCCGCACCATGCGCCAGATCCGCGAGGCGGAAGAAAAGCTGCGGCGGATGCAGATGCTCCCTCTCTCCCCCGCCGATGCAAGCGAAGAGAAACCGCAGCCCCCCGCCTCCCGGCGGGAGATCCTGCCGCCCCCGGAGGAGACGCCCCAGTACACGGCAGAAGATCTGACCCGCCGCAGCCGGGAAGATTCGGCTTTCTCCGCCGTTCTGGCGGAGGCCGCCCGGGTGATGGGCCGGAATCTCAGCAGCAACGACATGCGCGTGCTCTTCGGTATCTACGACTATCTGGGGCTGCCGGCGGAAGTGATCATCATGCTGATCACAAACTGCGCAGAGCAGTTTGCCGAGCGCTTCGGCAGCAGCCGCCGCCCCTCGGCCAAAGCCATCGAGAAGCTGGCCTATGAGTGGGCGCGGCAGGAAATCATGACGCTGGAGCAGGCGGAGAGCTATATTGCCGAACAGAAGGCCCGCCGGGGCGAGCTGGGGCAGATCAAGATCCTGCTGAACATATATGGCCGCGAGCTCACGGCCACGGAGGAAAAATACATCGGCTCCTGGCTGGACATGGGCTTTCACGAGGACGCCATCGCCATCGCCTATGACCGGACTCTGACCCAGACCAACGCCCTCAAATGGCCCTACATGAACAAAATTCTCCTGAGCTGGCATGAAATGGGATTGCACACGGCCAAAGAGATCCGGGAGAAGGATACGAGGCGACCCGCGCCGAGGCAGAAGGGCCAGACTGAGCCCGCGCCCGTGGACATGGACGCGCTGCGTAAAATTATTGACAAAATCTGAGGGAGGCGAACGCTGTGCCCTATGACGGACAGCTTCTGGCCCGCGCCAGAGCACAACTGGAGAAAAACCGAGCCGCGAACGAAGCCGAGCATCAGCGCCGCCTCCGCACGGTCTATGCCCGGATCCCGGAGATTTCCCGCATGGACGCTGAGATGCGCGATCAGATGCGGACGCTCCTGTCCCTTACCATTCGGCACCCCGCCGATATGAAGGAGCAGATCGCCGCGCTGGAGAAGGACAACCTGGAAACCCAGGCCCGCCGCGCGGAGCTTTTGGTGGAAAACGGTCTGCCCATGGACTATCTGGACGAGATCGTGAGCTGCCCCAAATGCCGCGACACGGGCAACGGCCCCGCCGGCCCCTGCGACTGTCTGGACCGGCTCTATCACCAGGAGCTGACGAAAGAACTGGGCGTGCTGCTGCAGAGCGGGGATGAGAGCTTTGAAAACTTCGATCTCACGCTTTATTCCGCCGACTACGCGCCGAAATACGGCTGCATTCCCCGGGAAATGGCTCAGATCGCGCTGGAAAGCTGCCGCAAATTTGCGGAAAACTTCCCCCGCGTCTCCTCCAATCTTCTCCTGCAGGGAAAGCCGGGGCTCGGCAAAACCTATCTCTCCGCCTGCATCGCCCGCGTGGTGGCGGGCAAGGGCTGCTCCGTCTGCTACGACACCGCAGCTTCCGCGCTCTCTGCCTTCGAGAGGCAGAAGTTCTCCCGCTCCCCCGAGGAGCAGGAGCAGGCCAACCGCCGGGTGGAGCGCATGCTCTCCTGTGAGCTGATGATCCTGGACGATTTGGGTACCGAAATGGTCACGCCCATGTCCGTCAGCGCGCTCTACACCCTCATCAATACCCGCCTTGTCAACGGCAGGAAAACCATCATCAGCACCAACTGCACCAATGAGCAGATCGAGAATCTCTACGGCGGGCAGATCGCCTCACGCCTGGCCGGCGAATTTCTCTGCCTCCCCTTTGCGGGCGAGGACATCCGGCTTCTGCGCAGGAAGTAATCGTTTGTTGCCAATTTCTTAAATCTTTACAAAATCTTCACATTTAACTTGTAATCCGAATCCTTACCCGTTATAATGTCGGTGCTTCAAAAATTAGAAACAATTCGGAGGATCGCATATGGCTCAGAACAGACGTCGCTTCGGCGACCGCAGAGAAGGCCGCCTGGTTCGTTCCCTGCCCGGCTTTGCCAAATTCATCCCCTTTATCATGCCCCAGCGAAACGACCGCTTCATTCACTACGAAGAGAGCTTTGAGATCACGGCGCTGGATCGCCGGCTGCGCAAGCTCCGGGTGGACGGCTTCAAGGGCATCGGCATCCTGCATTTCATCATCGCCGCCTATATCCGCTGCATCTCCATGCTGCCCGGCGCCAACCGCTTTGTGGCGGGCCGCCGTATCTATGCGAGAGACGATATTGAGGTGGTCATGACCGTCAAGCGTTCCATCAGTGTGGACGCCACCGAAACTACCATCAAGGTGCATTTCGAGCCGACCGACACGATTTTTGACGTCTACCGCAAGATGAACGAGAAGATCGAGGAGATCAAGACCTCGGACGATAACAACAACACCGAGGATATTGCCGACACCTTCGCCCGGATGCCCCGTTTCCTGATCCGCTTTGTGCTGATGATCCTGCGCATCATGGATTACTTCGGTCTGCTGCCCCAGGCGATTCTGGACGCGAGCCCCTTCCACGGCTCCATGATCATCACCGATCTGGGGTCCCTGCGCATCGGCCCTGTTTACCACCACATTTACAACTTCGGCACGCTCCCTGTGTTCATTGCCTTCGGCGCCAAGTACCACAAGTATGAGATCAACCGCAAGGGCCAGGTGGAGGACAACAAGTACATAGACACCAAGCTGGTCCTCGACGAGGGGATTGTGGACGGTCACTACTACGCCCAGCTTCTGCAGGCCTTCCGCTACATGTTCCAGCATCCCGAGATCGTGGAAGCGCCTCCCACCCGCGTAAACGAGGACATCTTCTGATAAACTGACAAAAACTCCGACAGCCGGGCTGTCGGAGTTTTGTCAGGTAAATACGATCAAAAGCTCCCGGGCGATTCCCGGGAGCTTTCGTTTTTTGTCATCTGATGTGTTATCTGACAAGATCCTCACCGACGCGGAACACGTTGCCGGCGCCCACCGTCAAGATAATGTCGCCAGGCTTCGCGGTCTCCCGCAGGGCGTTTTCCAACTGCTCAAAGCTGGGATAAAAGCGCGCTCCCTCCACCTGCGCTGCCAGATCCGCGGAGGAGATACCGATGGTGTTCTGCTCCCGGGCGGCAAAGATTTCCGCCAGCAGCAGCACGTCGGGCCGTCGCAGCTGCTCCACGAAATCGTCGAAGAGCGCCTGCGTCCGGGAATAGGTATGAGGCTGGAAGACCAGCACCGTGCGCTGATAATTGAGCGCCTCCACCGTGTCCAGCAAAGCCTTGAGCTCGCCCGGGTGGTGGGCATAATCGTCATAGACGTCGGCGCCGTTGAATTTGCCCTTGAACTCGAAGCGGCGTCCTGCGCCGTTGAAGCCCGCGAGGCCGTACTTGACCGCGTTGGGGCGCACACCCAGGCAGATGCAGGCGGCGGTGGCGGCCAGCGCGTCCTTTACGTTGTGCTCGCCGGGCACATGGAGCGTCACATCGGTAAAAAGACGGTCCTTGTAATAAATGTCAAACTCAGAGTTTGCGCCGTGGTAACGGATATTCTCCGCGTGCACGTCGGCTTCTTTGCTCAGGCCGAAGGTGAGCATCTTGCGATCCAGGCCTTTGAGCGTCTGCATGGTATTGGCGTCGTCGTAGTTGGCGACCACGGTGCCGTAGCCGGGCACACGCTCGGCAAAGGCGCGGAAGGAATCCTCCACATCCGCCAGATCCCGGAAGAAGTCCAGATGATCGGCCTCAATGTTCAGAATCACGGCCACCGTGGGGTAGAAGGACAGGAAGGAGTTATAGTACTCGCAGGACTCCATGACGATGGTGTTGCCGTGGCCCACACGATGCCCCGCGTTCAGAAGCGGGAGGGTTCCGCCGATCATGACGGTGGGGTCCTTATCCGCCGCCATCAGAATATGGGTGCACATGGAGGTCGTGGTGGTCTTGCCATGGGTGCCGGCAATGCAGAGGGCGTTGCTGTAGTCCCGGGACACGGCGCCCCAGGCCTGGCTGCGCTCAAAGACCGGAATGTCATGGGCGCGGGCATAGACGATCTCCGGGTTATCGTTGTGAACGGCAGCGGTGCGCACGATGAACTCCACATCCTCCGCCACGTTTTCCGCCTTGTGTCCAATGGCGACCGGGATCCCGTGCTCCCGCAGCGCGCGGACGTTGGGACTCTCGTTCATGTCGGACCCGGTCACGACAATGCCCATCCCCTGCAGCACCTCCGCCAGAGAGGACATGGAAACGCCGCCGATCCCAACCAGATGGCCCTTGCGGCCGGGGGAGAGAAAATTCACAAAATCGATCATATGAAAAACTCCAAAGAGAAATTAATCTGTTTTCCGCTCTTGATGTTGCGCGGGCATGATGATAAACTGAAAGCACGCAAAATATTATATCCTTTCGTCCGCCACATTGCAAGCACAAGTCTGCGCGGGCCGAGAGAATCTTTTGAAGCCGGAGTATTGGTTTTTTATGGCAAACGTAAAACCTCCCAAATATGTGCGCCAGGTCCTGGTGACGCTGCAGGGGCGCGGCTACCCCGCCTATCTGGTGGGCGGGTGCGGGCGCGATATGCTGCTGGGCGTGCGTCCGCAGGACTGGGACATCTGCACCAGCGCCCTGCCGGATCAGGTGCGGGAGCTCTTTCCGCGCACGCTGACGGTCGGCATCCGGCACGGCACGGTCACGGTGCTGATCAACTCCCACGCCGTTGAGGTCACGACCTTCCGCAGCGACGGCAGCTACGCCGACCACCGCCACCCGGAGGCCGTCAGCTTCGTCGGCGATCTGACCTCGGATCTGGCGCGGCGGGATTTTACGATGAACGCGATCGCCCTCCCGCCGGACGGCCTGGTGGTCGACCCCTTCGG
>CAMKAP010000055.1 GCA_946410505.1 uncultured Clostridia bacterium | reverse complement strand
CTGCGGCACGATCCGCAACAGCTCCTCCGGCGTGGAGCTGGAGCTGGAGGGCGAACGGGAGGCGCTGGAGCGCTTTCTGGAAGAGCTGCCGCATAAGGCTCCCAAGCTCGCGCTCATTGAGCGCATCGAGCCCTTCTGGGGCGGCCCGCTGCAGAATTATGAGGGCTTTCGCATTCTGCCGAGCCTGGTGGAAAAGGAGCGCAACACCCTCATTTCGCCGGACGTATGTATCTGCGAGGACTGCCGGCGGGAGCTGCTGGACCCAAAGGACCGGCGCTACCGCTACCCCTTCATCAACTGCACCAACTGCGGCCCCCGCTTCACAATCATCCGGGACGTGCCTTATGACCGCCCGCTGACCTCCATGGGCCGCTTTCCCATGTGCCCCGACTGCGAGCGGGAGTACCACGACATCGAAAACCGCCGCTACCACGCGCAGCCGGACTGCTGCCCGGTCTGCGGCCCCCATCTCTTCTTCCTGGATGCCGGGGGACAGCGCACAGACGGCGACGAGGCTGCGCTGCGGAAGGCCCGCGAGATGCTGCGGGAGGGGAAAATCGTGGCCGTGAAGGGCCTCGGCGGCGTTCATCTGGCCTGCACATGCTATGACCCCGCGGTTACGCGGCGGCTGCGGCAGCGCAAGCAGCGGGACGAAAAGCCCTTTGCCGTCATGTGCCGCGACCTCGAGTGCGCAAGAAAAATCTGCCAGGTCAGCGAGGACGAGGCGCGGATCCTGGAGAGTTATCAGCGGCCTATCGTGCTGTTAAAGAAAAAAACGCCGGGGCTTGCGCATCTGAGCGAAAACGGCTATGTGGGCGTGATGCTGCCCTATACGCCGCTGCATGTCCTCCTGATGGGAGACGATCTGGACATGCTCGTGATGACGAGCGCGAACCTCTCCGACACGCCCATCGTGTATAAAAACGAGGAGGCGATGGAGAAGCTTTCCGGCATTGCCGACGGCTTCCTGCTCCATGACCGGGAGATCCAGACCCGCTGTGACGATTCGCTCTGCTGGGTAGTGGACGGGAAGGAGTATCCGGCCCGGAGAAGCCGCGGCTATGCGCCCTACCCGATCCGGGTAAAGCAGGGGAGAGGCAATCTTCTCGCCTGCGGGGCCGAACAGAAGGCGGGCTTCTGTCTCTCGAAAGGGGACTATGTGTTCCCCAGCCAGCACATCGGAGATCTGAAGAATTTCGAGACGCTGGAAAACTACGAACAGCAGATCGCCCATTTTGAGCGTCTGTTCGATATTCATCCCGATGCGCTTGCCTGTGATCTGCACCCGGACTACCTCTCCACCGCCTACGCCAGGGAGCGGAGCGAACGGGAGGGGATCAGGCTCCTGCAGGTGCAGCACCATCACGCGCATATGGTCTCCTGCATGGCGGACAACGGCCTGCAGGATGCGGTGATCGGCCTGATATGGGACGGCACCGGCCTCGGCACGGACGGGACGATCTGGGGCGGCGAGTGCCTGCTGGGGGATGCGAAGAGCTTTGAGCGCTTCGGATCCATCCGCCCGATCCCGCTCATCGGCGGCGATCTTGCGGCAAAGGAGCTTGACCGTATCGCCTGGGCGCTTCGGAGAGATGCGGGGCTGGAAACCGCCGCGCAGCCGCTCTATGAGACCATGCTGAAAAACGGCCTCAACTGTCCCCGATCCTCTGGAATGGGGCGGCTCTTTGACGGCGCGGCCGCGATGCTCGGCATCAAGACTCTGGCAAGCTACGAGGGCCAGGGCGCGGTGCTGCTGGAGGCCGCGGCGGCGGAGGACGAGGCGGGGGCCTACCCCTTTGAGCTCTCCGGTGCGCCGCTGTGTTTTGACTGGCGGCCCATGGTCCGCGCCATGGTTTCCGATCCGGCCGATACGGCCCATAAGGCCGCAAAATTTATGAATACGCTGATCGCCATGGCGGCGGAGCAGGTGTCCTGCGCCTCCCGCCAGAGCGGGATCACCGACGTGGTGCTCTCCGGCGGCAGCTTCCAGAACATGTATATCCTGCGCCGTTTGCCCACCGTGCTGCGTTCGCGCGGCTTGAAGGTCTATCACCACAGCCGCGTCTCCTGCAACGACGAGGGGATCGCCCTGGGGCAGCTTGGCATTTTGAGTAAAAAAGGTTTTTGAAATGTGTCTTGCAGTACCGCTAAAACTGATTGAAATCAACGGCAAAGAGGCCGTCGGCGACGCCATGGGCGTACAGCGGAAGATCCGGGTGGATTTCATTCCCGAGCCGAAGATCGGCGACTATGTGATCGTCCACGCGGGCTTTGCCATTGAGCGTCTGCCCGAGCAGCAGGCCATGGAGGATCTGGAGAGCTGGGAGGAACTGGATGAAGCCCTCCGCAGCTGAACTGATCGCGGCGATCCGCGCCCTGCCTGTGGGACCTGTGCGGCTGATGGAGGTCTGCGGCACCCACACCATGGCCATCGCCGAGGCGGGCATCCGCAGCCTGCTGCCGGAAAACGTCCGGCTCCTGAGCGGCCCGGGCTGCCCGGTGTGCGTGACGCCGGCGGAGGTCATCGACGCGGTGCTGACGCTGGCGATGGAGAAAAACCTGATCCTCGCAAGCTACGGTGATATGATCCGCGTCCCCGGAAGCTCTCCGGGGGACAGCCTGCAGCGCAGGCGGGCGCTGGGCGCGGACGTGCGTGTGTGTTATTCGCCCATGGACGCGCTGGACATTGCGGCCGAAAACCCCACTAAGGAAGTCGTCTTCCTGGGCGTGGGCTTTGAGACCACCGCTCCCGGCACTGCCGCCGCGGTGCTGAGCGCCGCCGAGCGGGGGCTGAAAAACTTTTCCGTCTGGTCCATGCTCAAGACCGTGGAGCCCGCGCTGCGCGCCCTGATGGCCATGGACGGCTTCAATGTTCAGGGATTCCTCTGCCCCGGCCATGTGGCCACGATCCTGGGCGAGGAGGGCTTTCGCTTCCTGCCGGAGGAGTACGGGATGCCGGCTGTCATCAGCGGCTTTGAAGCAGAGGACATCCTGCTCTCCGTCTACCGGCTCTTAAAGCAGATCGCGGAGGATAAGCCCCGGGTGCAGAACGAATATACCCGGGCGGCGCGCCCGGAGGGCAACCCTCTGGCAAAGGAAATGATGGCGCGCTGCTTTTCGCCGCGCCGCGATCTCTGGCGCGGGCTGGGCGAGATCCCGGCCAGCGGCCTGGGGCTGCGGGAGGAGCTTGCAGCTTTCGACGCGGAGAAAAAATTCGGCGTCACGGTCTCCGGTCCCGCGAAAACGGCCTGCCGCTGCGGCGAGGTCATCACCGGTCGGCTGGACCCGGCGGGCTGCCCGCTCTTCGGCACCCGCTGCACGCCGGAAGACCCGGTGGGACCCTGCATGGTCTCCTCCGAGGGCGCCTGCGCCGCGTGGTACAAATACAGTGATCAGTGACCAGTGGTCAGCAGATAGGAACTGGCCACTAAGCACTGGCCACTAAATCAGGGAACAGGATTGGACAAATCGCAGAATGGACGACATTATAACCCTTGATTACGGCAGCGGCGGGAAAAAGACCGCTCAGCTCATTGAAAAACACATTGTTCCGGCGCTCTCCAATCCCGCGCTGAACGCCCTGAACGACGGGGCGATCCTGGGCGATCTGGTCTTCTCCACGGACAGCTTCGTGGTGGACCCGATCTTCTTCCCGGGAGGGGACATCGGCAAGCTCGCCGTGTGCGGCACGGTGAACGACCTGGCCGTCTGCGGGGCGGAGCCGCAGTATCTCAGCTGCGCCTTCATCATCGAGGAGGGCCTGCCCATGGCGGAGCTGGAGCGCGTCATCGCCTCCCTGAAAGCCGCCTGCGAGAAGGCGGGCGTGCAGATCGTCACCGGCGACACCAAGGTGGTGGAGCGCGGCCGGGGCGACAAGCTCTATATCAATACCGCCGGCATCGGCAGACTCAGATATCCCGGTCTCTCCCCGCAAAACATCCGGGAGGGGGACGCGGTCCTGTGCTCCGGCACCGTGGGCGACCACGGCACGGCCATCATGCTCGCGCGCAGCGGCATGATGCAGGCGGAACTGAAAAGCGACTGCGCACCGCTCAACCGCCTCTGTGCCGCGATCCTGGAATCCGGCGCGCAGGTGCGCGTGCTGCGGGACCCCACCCGCGGAGGCGTCGCCACCACGCTCAATGAGTTCGTGGAAGGCACAGCGCTCGGCATCGAGCTCACAGAGGGCGAGATCCCCGTGCGCCCGGCGGTGAAGGCCGCCTGCGCCATGCTGGGGCTGGAGTCCCTGTATTGCGCCAATGAGGGCAAGCTCCTGGCCGTTGTGGCGCAGGAGGACGCGGAGAAGGTTCTTGCCGCCATGCGAAGACTCCCGGAAGGGGAGAACGCAGCGCAAATCGGCACGGTGACCGCCGGGGCGCCCGGCAGGGTACTCATGAAGACCGCCCTCGGCGGCAGACGGGTCCTGCAGAAGCTCGCGGGCGCGCAGCTTCCGCGCATCTGCTGAGGCCGCGCCAGAAATTGTCAGCAAACATTTTCCCATAAATCGCATCTTACCATAGGAAACCGTACAGAAAAAAAGAGAGAAAAACAGGAGTATCCGGCAGACGCACCGCGTCTGTCAAAACAACGAGAGGTGATGTATTTTGCAAGAGTACAAACGCATCGACATCAGCAAAGATGAGATCGTACCGATCGCCGAGCGCATGCGCAAGCAGAACGTCTACCTGGTGATGATCCACGCCTTCATCAACAAAGAGGGCCTGTTGGACGTCTCCTGGGATTACGCGGTGGACCCCGGCGTGGAGTCCTACCATGTGGTCGGCGAGACCTGCCTGCCCTCCATCGGCGAGATCTACGACGCGGCGGCCACCTGGCCCGAGCGGGAGCTCAACGAGCTCTTCGGTATCGAGTTTGAGGGCCTGGACACCACCCAGCGTCTCTTCCTGCCGGAGAATCTGCTGGAGACCCAGGGCCGCGGCCAGATCATGGTCACCCCGCTCAGTGAGCTGGTGGAGAAAAACAAGAAGGAGGCCGTGCAATGAGTTATATCGTACCCATTGGGCCCTACCATCCCGCCCTGGAGGAGCCGGTGCATGCCAAGCTCTACACCGAGGGTGAACTGATCAAGGACGCGGAGGTTTTCGTCGGCTACAACCACCGCGGCATTGAGAAGCTCGCCACCGAGCGCAACGCCATCCAGACCCTCGTGCTGGTGGAGCGTGTGTGCGGCATCTGCTCCCATTCCCATGCCTTCACCTACGCCATGTGCGTGGAGGCCATCAACGGCACCGAGGTGCCCAAGCGCGGCCAGTATATCCGCGTCATCACCGCGGAGCTGGAGCGCCTGCACTCCCACTTCCTGTGGCTCGGCATTGCCTGCCATATCATCGGCCACGACAGCATGTTCATGCACATCTGGGACGAGCGCGAGCTGGTGATGGATATTCTGGAGAAGATGACCGGCAACCGCGTCAACTACGCCATGTGCACCATCGGCGGCGCCAGACGCGACATCGACGACGATCTCCGCCGTGAGATCCTGGCCGCCTGCGCAAAGCTCAAGGGCCCCCTGGACCGCATCACCGAGATCGCCCTGACCGACAAGACCATCGCCATGCGCACCAAGGGCGTGGGCCTGCTGCCCACGGCCGACGCGATCCGGCTGGGTGCTGTGGGCCCGCATGCCCGCGCCTCCGGCGTGGACATCGACGTGCGCCGCGACGCGCCCTACAGCTGCTACGATGAGTTCGAGTTCAACGTGCCCGTGGTGGACAGCTGCGACGTTTTCGCCCGCGTGGTGGTGCGCGCCCTCGAGTGCTACGAGAGCATCAAGATCATCCAGCAGGCGCTGGAGAATCTGCCCGAAGGCCCCATCAACCTGGGCACGAAGCTCCCCAAGATCAAGGAGGGCCAGGCGGTCTGCCGTCATGAGGCCCCCCGCGGCCAGCTCAGCCACATGGTGGTGGGCAACGGCGGCCTCACCAATCACCGGGTCTCCGTGCACGTACCCAGCTTCAAGAACACCCCGACGGTGCCCTTCATGCTGAGAAACAACACGGTCGCCGACGCCGGCCTCATCATTGCCAGCATCGACCCCTGCTTCAGCTGCCTCGACAGATAACGCACGCGGTATGCACGAGCTTGCACTGACCGAGGGCATCCTCGCCATCGTGGAGCAGGAGGGCAGAAAAAACGGTTTTACCCGGGTGCTGGAGATCACACTGAAGGTCGGCGAGTTCTCCGGCGTGATCCCGGAGTGCCTGCGGGAGTTTTTCCCCATCGCCTCCAAAGGCACGCTGGCAGAGGGTGCGGCGCTCACCGTCGAGACCGTCCCCGCCGCCTTCCGCTGCTCGAAATGCGGCTTTGAAGGCCCGCTTCCCCGGCATTCCGCCGTCTGCCCCGACTGCGGCAGCGAGGCGATCCGCATGATCTCCGGACGGGAGTTCTTTGTGGATAATCTGAAGGTCGAATAAGATTTAGTTTACAGTAAATTGGAAAAGGAGTTGTTGCTTCTTGCGAAAAACAACATTCCCCGCGGTGCTTTCCACCTTTGTGGTCTGCTTCGCCTTCTGGATCCTGCTCACCTGGAGCTTTACGGTGCAGGAGTTGGCGGCCGGCGCGGTGGTGAGCATGGCAGTGGCGCTGTTCTCGGCGCGCTTCTTCATCCATGAAAAGGCCGGCTGGTTTTTTAACCCCGCCAAATTCTTCCGCCTGCTGGGCTACTGGCTCTTCACCTTCCCGGTGGAGCTCATCAAGGCCAATGTGGACATGGCGAAGAGATGCTTTACGGGCTGCACCAATATTAACCCCGGCATCGTCAAGGTCCCCGTGGGCCTCAAATCCGACTACGGCCAGGCGGCTCTGGCCAATTCCATCACCCTGACGCCCGGCACCATCACCATGGACATCGCCGAGCAGGACGGGCAGACGTACTATTACATCCACTGGATTGACGTGACGGCCAGCGGCACGGAAGCTGGCGACGCCATCAAGGGCAATCTGGAGAAGGGTCTGAAGGGGGTATGGGAATGAGCGATATGCTGATTTTTGCGATCTTTTTCGCTGCCCTTGCGATCATAAGCCTGTACCGGGTCGCCAAGGGCCCCAGCGCGGCGGACCGGCAGGTCGCCGTGGACAGCGCGGACATTCTGATCACCTGCGCGCTGGTCCTCTTCTCGATTTACAGCGGAAGAGGCGTGTATCTGGACATCGCCGTCATCAGCGCCCTGCTGGGCATCATCGACACCATGCTGGTCGGCCGCTATCTGGAAAAGGGGAGGTGGCAGTAAGATGGTCGTTCGTATCATTGCCGATCTGCTGATCCTGATCGGCGCCTATTTCGCCACCGCCGGCACGATCGGACTTCTGAAAATGCCGGACGCTTTCAGCAGAATGCAGGCGAGCACCTGCGTGTCCACGCTGGGCATGCTGGGCGCCATGCTGGGTGCGCTGCTCTACGCGATCTTCGTGATGGGGAGCGTCTCGGCGGCGATCAAGATCGCTCTGATCGCGCTGCTGATCTTCGTGACAAACCCGATCGGCTCTCATGCCATTGCCAAGGGCGCCTACCGGCACGGGGTCCGGCCTGAGAAGCCCATGGAAGTCGACGACTTCAGGAGGGACTTCGATGAGTAATTTGATCGTGATTCTCAATGTTTTTGTGATCGTGGGCCTGGTGGTCTCCGCGATCCTGGCGGTGCATTTTGAAAAGCTTCTGAGCTCGGTTATCGCCCTTGGCCTGACGGGTGTTTTTGCCGCGGCGGAATTCCTGCTGCTGCACGCGCCCGACGTGGCCATCTCCGAGGCCGCTGTCGGCGCCGCCCTGACCCCCCTGATCTTCATCGTCACTCTGAAAAAGATAAGAGGAGGGGACGATAAATGAAAAAGTTTCTGACTTACTTATGCCTCGCCGTTATCCTCTTCGCCGGCATCTTCGCCTGCACCGACATGGCGGCCATGCCCCGTACCTACGAGGGGCAGAACGCCGCGGTCTCGGTCTACGAGCTGCAGCAGAATCCCGCGGCTTATGACGACAGCGTGGCCGACGGCGCGGCGGCCGCCATCGTGCAGCAGAACCTGGATAAGACCCACGCCGTCAACGACGTGACCTCAATTGTCTTTGACTTCCGTGGCTACGACACCATGGGCGAGGCCTTCATCCTGATCACCGCCGTGGCCGGCTCCGCGGTCATCCTGTTCACCAAAAAGAAAAAGGAGGACAAGAGCGATGAATAACAAGCCTGAAATCAAGCACGTCATTCAGCGCTGCGGCTGCGACTCGATCCTCCCCTTCGCCCTGGTGTACATGTTTTACATCATCCTCCACGGGCATCTGTCCCCCGGCGGCGGCTTCCAGGGCGGCGTGCTGATGGTCGCCGTGGTGCTGCTCATCTACTTCGGCCACGGCTACGCGGTCACCGAGCGGGTGCTGCACCCCGGCTTCCTGGGCAGGGCCGAGGGCCTGGCCGTCACCATCTACATCGCCCTGGCGATGCTCGGCGTGGTGGCTGGCGCCCAGTTCTGCCAGAACGTGGCCTTCCAGAACGGGGAGATCGGCGCGCTGCTCTCCTCCGGCACCATCGCCTGGATGGACGAGGCAGTCGCCTTCAACGTCCTCACCGGCGTCGCCGTTCTGGCCATCACCATGCTCGGCCTGCTGATGGGCCGGGACACCGACAACAATAAGTGAGGAGGGAACGACATGATTTTACTCAACTACATCGCCTCCTTCTTCCTGATCGCCCTGGGCCTGTACTGCATCGTCGTGAAGTACAACCTGGTCAAGACGGTCATCGGCCTGTCCATCATGGACTACGGCGTGAACCTGCTGATCATCACCATCGGCTTTAACCCCGGCGGCACCGCCCCCATCTTTACCTGGGGCGAGCTCAACCCCGCGAGCTTCTTTGTCGACCCCATTCCCCAGGCCCTCACGCTGACCAGCATCGTCATCGGCGCCTGTGTCACGGCCATGTCCCTTGCCCTGGTCATCAAGCTTGAGGAGCAGTATCAAACCATCGACACCCGTGAGATAAGGAGGCTGAGAGGATGAATATGCTTAGCCTTCAGCATTTCCCGATCTACTCGATCATGGTGCTTTTCCTCGGCGCCTTTCTGATCGTCATGTTCGGGCAGAACAAGCTTTTCCGCCACACGGTGGCCCTGCTTGCCACCTTCGCGTCCTTCTTCTTCATGGCGATGCTCTTCAAGCCCGTCATGCTGGAGGGACAGACCATCGCCTACTGGATGGGCAATCGCGTGCCCGCCGGCGGCTACGCCATCGGCATCGCCCTGGAGGTGGACGCGCTGAGCCTGTTCTTCGGCCTGCTCGTCTCCTGCGTGGTCTTCGTGGCCTGCATCTACTCCATCCAGTACATGAGCCATGACGACAACGTGCCCCAGTACTACACGCTGTTTCTCATGCTCGCCGGCGGCGTCATGGGCCTCGTCCTCTCGGGCGACCTCTTCAACATGTTCATCATGGTGGAGATCCTGACCTTTGCCGCCGTGGCGCTGACCGCCTTCCGCAACACCGCCAACGGCGCCCTGGAAGCGGCCTTCAAGTATCTGGTGGTCGGCTGCATCGGCTCCACCTGCATCCTGGCCGGCACCATCATGCTCTACGCCCAGGTACATACCCTGAACCTGGCCC
The DNA here is from genome assembly GCA_946410505.1 of uncultured Clostridia bacterium. The sequence continues at coordinate 753 of CAMKAP010000055.1, read as the reverse complement.
AGATGTCCGCGCTGATCCCCGGCAACCTGAGCGCCGCCACCAAGGTGGCCTTCGCGCTGCTGTTCATCGGCTTCTGTACCAAGGCCTTCCTGGTGCCCTTCCACCCCCTGGCGGCAGACGCCCACGGCGCGGCTCCCGCATCCATCTCGGTGCTCATTTCCGGCGTGCTCACCAAGTCTGGCATCTACGGCCTCATTCGTCTGAGCTACTTCCTGTTCCAGTCCATGGCGCTGGGCACCATGCAGTTCTGGCTGGTGTTCCTCGGCAGCGTCTCCATGTTCGTGTGCGTGACGATGGCGCTGGCCCAGCACGACTTCAAGCGCCTGCTGGCCTTCCACTCCATCTCCCAGATCGGCTATGTGCTGGCCTCCGTTGGCCTCTGCACCGCCTTCGGCATCTCCGCCGGCCTCTATCACGCCATGAACCACACGCTCTTCAAGGGCCTGCTGTTCCTTGCCGCCGGCGCCGTGCTCCATGAGACCGGCACCACCGATCTCGGCAAACTGGGCGGCCTGTCCAAGAAAATGCCCCACACCACGGTTCTCTTCCTGATCGGCGCCTTCTCCATCAGCGGCATCCCGCCCTTCAACGGCTTTGCCTCCAAGTGGATGATCTACCAGGCCACCTATCAGAAGGCCGTGGAGACCGGCAACATCGGCTTCCTGCTGGTCACGATCTGCGCCCTGGTCACCTCCACGCTGACGCTGGCCTCCTTCGTGAAGGTCACCCAGTCCGTCTTCTTCGGACAGCTTC
>CAMKAP010000054.1 GCA_946410505.1 uncultured Clostridia bacterium | reverse complement strand
TACATCGCCTTTCTCTCCTACGGCGCGATCATGACCTGGCCGGTGCGCATGCTCGGCCGCATGATCTCCGAGATGAGCAAGGCCGGCGTGTCGGTGGACCGTATCGCCTACATCATGCTGGCCGAAGAGGAGCGGGAGAGCGGAAAGGCTCTGCGCCCCGCCATGGACGGGGACATCGTGTTCGACCGTGTGCGCTACGCCTATGAGGGCGGCCCCGAGATCCTGCACGATCTGAGCTTTACCATGAAAGCCGGCTCGACTCTGGGCGTCCTCGGCGGCACCGGCAGCGGCAAGTCCACCATGATGCTGCTGCTCGACAAGCTCTATGAGCTGCCGGAGGACTGTGGGAGAATCAGCATCGGCGGCACCGACATCCGCGATATCGACACCGCCTGGCTGCGGCAGAACATCGGCATGGTGCTGCAGGAGCCCTATCTCTTCTCCCGCACGCTCAGGGAGAACATCGCCATCACCAACGAGCAGATGCCCATGGAGGAGGTTCGGGAGGCCGCCCGGGCCGCCTGTCTGGACGAGACCATCGAGAGCTTTTCCAAAGGCTATGACACCTTCGTGGGAGAACGGGGCGTGACGCTCTCCGGCGGACAAAAGCAGCGGGCGGCCATCGCCCGGATGCTCACGCAGAACACGCCCATCATGATTTTTGACGACTCGCTCTCCGCCGTGGACACCGAGACCGACGCGAAGATCCGTGCCGCGCTGGAGCGCCGCTTCGGCTCTGCCAGCATCATCCTCATCTCCCACCGCATCACCACGCTATCCAAGGCGGACCAGATCCTGGTGCTCGACAAGGGACGCATCGTGGAGCGCGGCAGCCATGACGAGCTGCGGCACGGCGGCGGGATCTATCAGCAGATCTGCGAGATCCAGTCCGCGTCTGCCGAGGAGGTGGCTGCTTCGTCAGAAGAAGCCCGCTCCACTGCGCTTCCGGAGTTTGCGTAAGAACTCCGAAAGCTCCGTATCCGCGATCTCCTTCTGCCTCTCAAATTCAAAGCGCTTTGCTTTGAATTTGTATCTATGGATTGGATGAACTTTATGAGTAACGAAAACAAGAATCAAACGACAAAGCTGCCCTTCTTCGGCATCGGCAAGGTCCTGCCCTATCTGAGAAAGTACAAAGGCCCCCTGGCCGTCATGGTCGGGGGCAGCGTGATCGGGAGCGTCTACGACGTGGTGATCCCCGTCTTTCAGCGCTACGCCCTCAATCACTTCATTACGCTGGGCACACTGGAGGGCCTGGCGCTCTACATCGTTCTCTACCTGGGGGCCATCCTGCTCGCCGCCCTGGTCAACTACGCCGCGGCGCTGATGGGCACCAAGATCGAGGTGAGTGTGGACAAGGATCTGCGAAACGACGCCTTTGCCCACCTGCAGACGCTCAGCTTCTCCTATTTCAATCAGAACAGCGTGGGCTATATCCACTCCCGCGTCATGTCCGACACCGGGCGCATCGGCCAGCTGGTGAGCTGGACCGTGCTGGACAGTATCTGGCAGCTGGGCTACGTGATCGGCGCGGTGGTGGTCATGTTTGCCATCAACGCCCGGCTTGCGCTGCTGGTGGTGGCGGTGCTGCCGCTGGCTGTGCTCTTCTACGCCATCTTTCAGGGCAAGCTCACCCGCGTCAACCGGGAGATCCGGGAGCTCAACTCCCAGATCACCGGGGATTTCAACGAGGGGATCACCGGCGCCCGCACCGTCAAGACCCTGGTCATCGAGGACACCATGGAGCGCGCCTTTGTGAGCGACACCGCGAAGATGCGCGCCAAGGCCGTCCAGGGGGCGCGGCTGCGCGGCCTCTTCGCCGTGACGATGCACTTTGCCTCCTCGCTGGCGCTGGCGGTGGTGCTGTGGAAGGGCGGCTATATCGCCAAGACCCAGATCGGCACCTTCTCCCTCTTCATGTCCTATGCCCAGGGCATGATGGAGCCGGTGCGCTGGATCGTGGACGCCATCTCCGACCTGATCACCACCCAGGTCAACATCGAGCGTCTCACCCGCCTGCTGGAGACCGAGCCGGACGTGAAGGATTCCCCGGAGGTCATCGCCCGCTACGGCGACAGCTTTGAGCCCAGACGCGAAAACTGGGAGGAGCTGCGCGGCGACATCGAATTCGAGGACGTGAGCTTCCGCTACCCCGACGGGGACGAGACCATCCTTGAACATTTTAACCTCAAGATCCCCTTCGGCACCAATGTGGCCATCGTGGGGGAGACCGGCGCGGGGAAATCCACCCTTGCCAACCTGATCTGCCGTTTCTATGAGCCCACGGAGGGCAAAGTGCTTATCGACGGACGGGACGCCCGGGAGCGCTCCCAGCTATGGCTGCACTCCGCCATCGGCTATGTCCTGCAGACGCCGCACCTGTTCTCCGGCTCCGTGCGGCAGAACCTGCTCTACGGAAACCCCGACGCAACGGATGAGGACATTGAGCGCGCGCTGCATCTCGTGAGCGCCGAGGGCGTGATCGAAAAGCTGGAGAAGGGGCTGGAAACCGACGTGGGCGAGGGGGGCGACATGCTCTCCACCGGCGAAAAGCAGCTCCTGAGCTTTGCCCGGGCCATCCTGGCCGAGCCGAAGATCCTGGTGCTGGATGAGGCTACCGCTTCGGTGGACACCATCACCGAGCAGAAGATCCAGTCCGCCATCGATACCATCATCCGCGGCCGCACCTCCATCGTCATTGCCCACCGGCTCTCCACCGTAAAAAACGCGGATGTGATTCTGGTGGTGCGTGACGGCAAAATCATCGAGCAGGGCCGCCATGACGAACTCATGCGCGCCCGGGGCCACTATTACCGGCTCTACACCCGCCAGTACGAGGACGAGGCCACCAGCGCCCTGCTGGCCTGAACCTCTGCAAACAGAAACAAATGTGAAGCCGGTCGGGATCTGTGATCCTGGCCGGCTGAGAGCAGACGGCCATACTACCGAAGAAGCGAAACGGTACGGCGAAGATCGGAAGCTGCTTTCCTTACGATCATCAGCTCCCTCTCATGAAGCTTTTCACCGCGATCTTTCCCGCACGGCGGACTCCGCCCATCACGACCTTCTTCACCGTGTCGTCCGCGCTGCAGTAATCGGCAAATTCGGGGTGGCTGCGCACCAGATGGATCGCATCAAAGAAGCATCGAGTCGTGCAGATACCGCAGCCGATACAGCGGTTGGAATCAACATAGCTCACACCGCAGGAGAGGCAGTCGTGCGTTTTCAGCTTTTCCGGCGGCAGCACCACGTCGTCCCTACGGAAAGCACGGAAGCTGCGCGGGTCTCTCGCAAGCGTCAGGCTGTGCCCGGTATGCAGATATCGGTGGATGCTCCTGGCCGCCTCGTGCCCTTCCTCGATCTGCGCGACGGCATCCTTTTTCTTAATGGGAAACAGCTCCGGATAAATCGCGGCATACGTGCTTTTTTCGGGTGCTCCCTCCGCAAAGCGCACACCCAGCTTTTCCATGATCGTCCGCTCCGCCGGATTACAAAGCTCTGATGAGCCGAATACCGTCACGGGATAGCTCATCTGCGCAAGAAAATAGGCGCAGCTGAGTTGAGCATAACCCGAGCCAACGACAGCTATGGGCAGATCGTAGTCCTTGTCCTCGCCTTTCATGCGCACTTTATGCGGAACAAGCTCCTCCGAAAGCTGCTGCTCCATTTCTGCCAGACGCGTCATTGCCGCGCTGATCTCCATGGGAGTATCGACACTGCCACGCATGCAGACCTTTTCGCAGCGGTGGTCACAGGCCGTTTCACAAACAGAGGGAAAAGGATTATCCTGCCGCAGCAGCTTCAGCGCATCCAGGAAGCGTTCTTCCTTGACAAGCTGCAGCACGCCCTGAATGGAGACGTGGGCCGGGCAGGCGCATTTGCACGGCGACGTGCCGCTCGGATAACAATTGACCTGGTTGCGGTCCCTGTAATCCGGGTGCCAGTTCTTCTTGTTCCATCCCTTGGTCTCGCTTGCGAGCGGCTCGTTTTCATACAAGACCGGGCCTTCCTTGGTGTCCAGCTTCCGGCCTAATCTCACCGCGCCTGCGGGGCAGACCTCGGCACATTTGCCGCAGGCGACGCACCGCGCTCTCTCCACCACAGCCCGGTAGGGGGAGGCGGAGCCGTTCGGATTGTTAAACAGCTGCGAGCAGCGCAGAGCGTAGCAGTTCCCCACAGAACAGTTGCATATGGCAAAAATATCCTCGCCGCCGTCGCCGTTGGTGATCTGGTGCATAAAGCCGTTTTCTTCGGAGCGCCTGAGCAGGGCGATCACCTCATCGTAAGTTGCCCGCTCGGCCTTCCCGGTTTCAACCAGATAGTCGGCATAATCGCCCACCTGAATACAGCCCTTATCCGGAAGCTCCCCACAGCCCTCGCCGCGCAGGATCATGCTCGTGCGGCAAACACAGTCGCTGATGGACAACTGCTCCCGGTATTTCTCCAGCCAGTAGGAAAGCTGCTCGATGGAGAGAGACCGGCTGTCCTTCGGAATCGCCCGCTCGACAGGGATCGCGTGGAAGCCAAGTCCCGCGCCGCCGGGCGGCACCATATGGGAGATCAGCTTCAGCGGCTCCTCCGCCATCTGATAAAAAAACTCCGCAATCTCCGGATGTTTCTCCAAGAGGCGTTTGTTCAGGACCAGGTTTTCCGCACTTCCCACGACAAAGATCGGCACCACATACTGCTTGTGCCGGTCGCTGTTGTGCCGGTTATACTCCACAAGGCCGATTTCTGCCAGCTCGTCCAGAAGCTGTTGAATCCGCGTTTCTTCCCATCCGGTCTTTTTCGAGAGCTCCGCGGCTGTGGTCGGTTTGCGTCGACCCATCTTGAGCATCAGCGCCGCCATCTCATCGGTCAGCAGCGTGTCCAGCATTTTGTACTCCCAGCGGGTTTCATCCATACGAACGAGACCCAGTCTGGCATCCATACAGTCTGTCAGCATTTTTGCAAGCTTAACGATAATCGGCCGCATAGACACATCATGCTTCATATAGTATCCCCTCATTTAATCCTGATCTTGTCAAGGAGAGTATATCATATGATTTAAATGAAGAGAAGAAAAAACTCGATAATGGTTATTTTTCTAATTTCTGCAATTCTCCTTTGAACTTCCTGAATGCAAAAGCGGCGAAAAATGCAGAAAAAAAAGAAACCTGAACTTTTCGTTCAGGTTTCAATGGTGGACGATACAAGACTCGAATTCCGCCAATTCAATTCATTGGAACTTTTTCTGTGATAAAACATACGAAATCATACAAAAACCAGTGATAACTCGTACTTGTCAGTTCGTGTGGTTTTGTTGATTTCTGCGTGTAAAGGGTCAGAAAAGTGGTCAAAAAGATCATTGCTTTTTTATTACAGACAGCGCAGTGAATCGACGCGCCACTCTCATGAATCAGGTGCCCGGAAGCCATTTATACCTGCGGCTTTCCGGGCGCCTTTTTGCGTAGAAAGGCATTTAAAGATCTTTCGGTTATAGAGCAGAAGAAGGGGGCTGGAAGATGAAGCGGGTCTGAAGTCCACATAAGGATTTCAGACCCGTGTTTTTTCTTAACTCGTGTCGATCGGGCAACACATGAACACTTATTCTTTGCTTGAGTTTGAAAAGTCACTAAGTTTTGGCCGCAAACTATTGAAATGTCAACAGAAATCGGTTATACTGACTTTGAAATGTTTTTATGGGAGAGATTTGCCATGCTGAAACGAAAGATTTCTGACGTAATCGAACAGCACCTGAAGTCTAACTCGGAGCGTATTCTGCTCGTTGACGGCGCTCGTCAGGTCGGAAAGACCTACATTATTCGTTATGTAGGGAAGAAGCTGTTCGCCAATTTTATTGAAATCAACATGCTGGAGGACTCCGTTGGCAACAAGCTCTTTGCCAACGCCACTACCGTGGATGATTTTTATCTCCGGATCAGTGTGATCGCCGGAGATAAAATGAAGGAGAAAGAGAACACGCTGATCTTCCTTGACGAGATCCAGGCCTATCCTCACCTTCTTACCATGCTGAAATTCCTTCGGGACGATAATCGCTTTACTTACATCGCCAGCGGTTCGCTTCTTGGTGTAACGCTCGCGCAGACGACTTCGATCCCCATGGGCAGCATTCGCAAAATCCGCATGTTCCCGCTGGACTTTGAAGAGTTCCTCTATGCCAACGGCATGAATGAATTTGCGGTCAATGTGCTGCGGAAGAAGTTTGAGGTCCGTGAATCGCTGGACGAAGCCATGCATGAAAAAATGATGGAATTCTTCAAGCGGTATCTGTTGGTCGGTGGGCTGCCGGCCGCTGTCAATGCGTTCCTGGATACGAAAAACATTCAGGCGGTGCGGGAGATCCAGCGAGAGATCCATGACTATTACGCCGCTGATGCTTCCAAGTATGATGCCGAGCGCAAGCTGAAGATCCGGCGCATTTACGATCAGATCCCTTCCAATCTGGAGAACAAAAAGAAGCGCGTGGTGGCACAGCGGATCGAGGGTATCCGTGGCAAGACCTTTGCCGATTATGAGGACGAATTTGAATATCTCATCAGTGCGGGCATTGCACTGAACGTGCAGGCAATCTCCACGCCGGTGTTCCCTCTGATCGAGTCCTCCGGCAAGAATCTCTTGAAGCTCTATTTGAATGACGTCGGTATTTTGACCTCCATCCTGTATGGCAGCAATATCCGCGCGATCCTGGATGACGAACGGAGCATCAACCTGGGCTCAGTTTATGAGTGCGTAGTTGCCAGCGAGCTCATAGCCCACGGCTGCAAGCTGTTTTATTACGATAATCGCAACAAAGGCGAGGTCGATTTTCTGATCGACGATTATGACAGCCTGTCCGCTGTTCCCATCGAGGTCAAGTCCGGCAAGGACTACACCGTCCACAGCGCCCTGAATGCTTTCGTTAAGAACGAGGACTATCACGTAAAAAAGGCGTTTGTGCTGTCCAATACCCGCGAGATTACGACGAATGGGAAGATTACCTATCTGCCGATCTATGATGTAATGTTCTTTGGGGTAGCGGAAGCTTCTAATGATATGAGAATACTATTATGAGGAAGAAACTCCATCGCATGGGATAATAGTCTGGCAGGAACAGTGAGGTGTCAACATTGGCGAGTCAAAACAATGACGAAATCATAAGCATACCCCTATCTTAATAACGACCCTGCCATTCACATGGAAGACTATTACGACAATGTCTTTACGGCGCTGAGCATCCACGGAAAGCTGCCTTTTCTCACCAGCAGCGTGCAGATCCTGACCATGTTTGCGGATGAAAATGCGGTTGGGACAAAGCGGGGCTGGACAGTAGAAGAATACGCTGCTCTCAAAAACAACGGGGATATTATAGTTTCCGGCCTTGATCCCATGCAGTTCTTGGAAATGCTGCTTGCCGCCGATTCTCAGTTTGTAAACTGGGAGACCGGCGAATGCCGCTTTGACAGCGAGGATTTTGTACGACTGTTAGAGCTGTGCAAGAGTATGTTGGAAAGCGAGGCGAGCGCCCAACTTGTGTCCCCGGACAGCCAGGCGAATTGCAGGTATGCGCCGCTGACCTCGGTGATATTTGTCGCAGAGTACAACTATAGCTTGGGGCGGAACGCAAACCCGATTGGTTTTCCCAACGAGAGCGGAGACGTGATGCACATTCTGATCCCAGCAAACAAGATCGGCATTACAACGGCTTGTGAACACATAGACGGCGCATGGGCTTTTGCCCGCAGCTTCCTGGAACCGACCCTGCAGGAAAGCGGCTGGTTCTTCCCATATCTCAGAAGCTCCTTTGAAAAGATCGCAGCTGCCGCAAGTAAGGGAAACACCATTTGGAGCGGTGGAATGTATAACGGAGACATTACGGAGCAGGATTTGACCCTTGCGAGAGAAGTCCTTGGTTCTGCCCTGTATTGCAGAAACGGGGATGCTGGACTGACGGAGATAATTCTTGACTGTGTACAGGAATATTTCTACGGAAATAAAAGCGCTCAGGAGGTCGCTGCTCTCATTCAGCAAAAAGCCACAATCTATGTGAGCGAACATAAATAGAAAAGGAGAACATACGCGATGATGAAAAACACATGGAAGAAAGTTCCCGGCGGTATTATTGCCTTAATCTTGATTTGCTCTCTTTTACTTTCGGGCTGCGGAGGACAGAAAGACTCAGAAGCCCAAGTCACGGTGTCGGACTCGGAGATTGTAGGAACAGAAGAAGCACAGCAGGCAGAGAATACAAACCCAGAAAGCGCTGCACCTGCCCCCGGGACGCTGCTTGAAAGCGGAAGCGGTTTGAATGAACACTATTATGCAAATGTGTCCTATTTTGGGATAGCCTCTGAAGTGACAGATACCTCATTTGTGCTCGGCAAGGACGCCATGGCCTTTCATGGCTCCGAGCCAGTTCTTGGGCAAGTTGTGATCCATTATAACGAGAATACAGCTGTAAAAACTGCTGTACTCCGGGGCGACACCTATGAGATCTATGCAGCCTCCCTGGGCGATCTGCAAAAGTACGGTGGAGACATCAACTACATGTTTGACATCATTCTGGAAGATCCCGATGCGGAAGAGCTTTGGGCAACGGAAATCCGTATCTCCCAGTTTGTTATTGATTGAGATATGAGAAAAGCCATAGAAGCGGGAGCGATTTGTCGCTCCCGCTTCTATGTTATTCTGCAGTGTTTTGCTTTTCATGATTTCAATGCTATAATCTCTTCAGATTTTTTCGATTATTTATCAACCAATCACTACAAGTTGGCGTGTTTATAATTGAGAGCTCTTAGACAAAAGGAGAACCCGTATGGAAGACGCAGCGATTGTTGATCTGTACTGGCAGCGTTCCGATCTGGCCATATCGGAAACGGATAAAAAGTATGGGAGGTATTGCCACACCATTGCCTATCAAATATGCAACGACAACGAGGACGCGGAGGAGTGTGTGAATGACACCTGGTTTCGTGCCTGGAACGCCATGCCCACGAACAGGCCCAGTGTCCTGGCGACCTTTTTGGGCCGCATCACCCGGAATCTGGCTATCAGCCTGTTCCGTTCCAAAAACCGGGTGAAGCGCGGAGGCGGAGAGTTGCCTCTTGCTTTGGACGAGCTGAATGACAGCATTCCCTCAGATCTGGACGTGGCGCGCAGCTATGAAATCAAGGAGTTCCAGCAGGCCGTGGGCTCTTTCGTCGCCTCTTTACCGGAGACCGACCAGAAGATATTTGTCGCACGCTACTGGTACATGACGCCAGTGAAGGAAATTGCTAAAAGGCTGTCTTACAGTGAAAGCAAAACGAAGAGCATCCTGTTCCGACTGAGAAATCAGCTGCGGGACAGGCTGAAGGAGGAAGGACTATGGTAGACGGATGGTTCCTGCTGGATGCCATGGACGGTATCCATGAAGAGCAGCTGATGCTGACCAAAGATTTCCTTGACCTCTCTGATTATGCACATCAGAAGCGCCGGAGTCCCCGTAAGGTTTGGGTTACGGCTCTGATTGCAGCGATTCTTGCCCTTTTGCTGGCAGCCTGCGGTTATGCAGTCTATCGGGCGACCATGGCCCACCGGGAGCTGCACCAGGAGGACGAGAAGGTCTATTTCTTTGACGGAGACGAGGGTACGCTTAACGAAGGCCTGCACATGGATCTGAATTTTGGCACCTGTGCCATGGCGCTGCATTTCGACACGGAGGAGACGGGGCATGTCTATGGCTTCCGTATGACGGAGGGTGCACCTGTTGACCCCGCCTGGAGCTGCGGCGGCACCACGCTCAAGGAGCTCTTTGTAACCTACCAGCCTGGAGGGGGCCGACCGGAGGAGCTGCAAAGGCCGCTGGAGCAATGCCTGCGCGACGCGGGCATGACAGAGGCGGAGAGCGAAGAGTGGTACTACTCCCTCACCTTTTCAAGCGATACGGGTCTCCTTCGCCCAGCGATGCGCATCGATGTTCAGGACGGGCCGCGTCTGCACGGCATTGACCTGATCCTCGGCTGGCCGGAGGGGAAAGCGACGGTAATCAAAGAGGAGACACAGGGCGACGTCCAAATCCTGGAGACGCTGATCGAGGTTCCGATGAAAAATGGTGAGACAGAAAGGAACCTGTTCCTCTTTCGCTTTGATACGAAGCGGCAAGTGTTGCTCTCCATTGCGGGGGCGGACGAGGTGCTCGATTTCCCCACACTGGAAGCCATAGCAGAGCACATAGAGCTGCGCGAAACGGACTTCGTCTACAGCCTTGACCGCAGCGGACAGAATTGGTCTATTTGGAGTCTCGCCTATGGCTGAGTCTACTCAAACGGAGGATACTGAATGAAACGAGTTTTGTGCGTTTTCCTTTTGCTGGCGTTGGGGATTAGTCTCTGCGCCTGCGGCGCAAAGGAAAAGCCCGCCGAGAATCCTTACAACCTGGTCAGC
>CAMKAP010000053.1 GCA_946410505.1 uncultured Clostridia bacterium | reverse complement strand
TCAAGAGCCGCTTCGGCGTGGATACCGAGCTCAAGCCCGCCCGCGTGGCTTACCGTGAGAAGATCAAGGGCCGCGTCGAGGCCCACGGCCGTCACAAGAAGCAGTCCGGCGGTTCCGGTCAGTTCGGTGACGTTTGGGTCCGCTTCGAGCCCCAGGACGAGAGCGATGAGATGATCTTTGCCGAGGAAGTCTTCGGCGGCTCCGTTCCCAAAAACTTCTTCCCCTCTGTTGAGAAGGGTCTGCGCAACGCCGTGCAGAAGGGCGTGCTGGCCGGTTATCCTCTGGTCGGCCTGAAGGCCACCCTGTACGATGGCTCCTACCACCCCGTCGACTCCAACGATATGGCCTTCCAGACTGCCGCCAGGCTTGCCTACCAGGACGGTATCCCCAAGGCCAAGCCCACCATCCTTGAGCCCATCGGTCTGCTGCAGGTCACCATCCCCGATGCAAACCTGGGCGACATCATGAGCGACATCTCCTCCAAGCGCCGCGGCACCGTGCTCGGCATGAACGCCGAGGACGGCATGCAGACCGTCGAGGCCGAGGTTCCCATGGCTGAGATGGGCTCCTACACCATTGACCTGCGCTCCATGACCCAGGGCCGCGGATCCTTCAGCCTGAAGTTCATCCGCTACGAGGAAGCCCCCGGCAACGTGCAGCAGAAGGTTATCGAGGAAGCCAAGGCTCTGGAAGAGAAAGAATAACGTCAAAACAAATATGTTTCGTCGTGCGGCCGCGCTCACGCGGCCGCATCGGCCGTCACATTTCTTCTTCCTTTTCGCGGCGAACCCGCTGCCGCTGGGCTTTACCGCGAGTTGAAAAAGAAGCATAAGAATTGAACAGCGGCCCTCGCGGGCCGCTGTTTTCAGGTTTCAGACGGTGATGACAGTATGAACACCAAACTCTCCAAAATCAAGAACATCGCCTGGGCAGTCGCCATTATGCTGGTCCTGCTCCTGCTGGTGATCGCCCTCGGCTTCGGGGCCTTTACCAGAAACCGCGGTGAGATGCAGCGGCCCACCGTTCTGCTGGGAAACGCCGCCGCAGAGCGCGACGCGGCGCTGGCCGCCGCCAAAAAGGCGGAGGAGGCCGCCGCGCAGCAGTCCGGCAGCGGCGCCGTCCATGTCCTGAGTGAGAGCGCAGACGCAGGCCAGGCTTATATCGACTCTCTCACCTTCCTGGTGGACAGCGCACTGATCGGTCTGCGGGATTACGGGCTTCTCACGGAGGGCACCGCCACCACCCAGGTCTGGGGTACCGCTGCGGGCAACGTCCCCGCCACGGAGCTGGCTACCTACACCATCCGCTATCCCTGGGACGGGTCCGAAATCACGCCGGCTGACGCCGCCATGATCAACAAGCCCGCCCGTCTCGTCCTCTCCCTGGGCACGGACAGCCTGGCCGATACCGACCAGCAGCACTTCATCAGCGACTATGAGTCTCTGATCCGCGGCATCCAGGAATCCAGCCCCGACACGGCTGTCATCGTGTGCAGCATCACCTCCGTCACAGTCAGCTACAGCGGAAACGACGGGCTGACCACCGCGCTTGTAAATGACGCCAACCGCTGGCTGGAGCAGGTCTGCGCCGATACCGGTGCCTATTTTGTGGATGTGGCCTCCTCTGTCAGCGACAGCGACGGGACGCTGATCTCCGAATACGCCTCTGCCAACGGCAAGACGCCCAATTCGGCAGGTCTGAACCAGATTTTACAGTATCTGCGCATTCACGCGCTTGCCTGATACTAGAACCTCATAAAAACCTTTAATTCCTTAAAGTTTTTTATAGCGCCGTTAGGCGCGTAGAGGTTCTGCATGAGACGGATTTTCAGCGCCTTCGCGCTGAAAATGCCGCGGGAACCGCGGCTTATCTGATTAAAGTATTTAATCAGATAATAGTATGAGTTCAACACAGCATAACACCGGGGCGGTCATATGACCGCCCCGGTGTTATGTATTTTTATCCTGCGGCTCTTACACCAGCTTGTTGTGCAGCATACCGATGCCGTCGATCAGCACGTCCACCGTGTCACCGGCCTTGAGCCAGGGATACTTGGAGGCGCCGCCCTCCAGCGCCACGCCGCTGGGTGTGCCGGTGAAAATCAGGTCGCCTGGCTGCAGCACCATGTAATGAGAGGCGTAGCTCACGATCTTGGCACAATGAAAGATCATGTCGGTAATATCGCCGTCCTGGCGCAGCTCGCCGTTTACATAACTTCTTATCGCATGGGGTTTTTCGGGGTTGAAGCTGTCGGCGGTGACCACCCAGGGCCCGCAGGGGCCGAAATCCGGCATGGCCTTGCCGATGAGCCACTGGCTCGTGCGCTTCTGCGCGTCACGACAGCTCAGATCGTTGCCGCAGGTATAGCCGAAGATATAATCCATGGCCTCCTCCTCGGACACACCCCAGGCCTTCTTTCCGATCACGATGACCAGCTCGGCTTCGTAGTCATAGCTATCCTCCCATTCGGGCAGTTTGATCTCAGCCCCGGCCGGCGCAAGAGCATCGGAAAATTTGCAGAAGAGCGCGGGCACAGGCGAGATGGGCAGCCCCGCTCTTTTGGCGTGCTCCCGATAGTTTAGTCCTACACAGACGAGTTTTTCCGCCCTGTTTACCACGTTTCCGAAAACCGGATTCTGTACGCTCTCGGCCTTGCCCTCCGTCAGAAGCCGCTCCAGCGGGGCTCGGTCGGCGCCGGCGATCAGCGCCTCCATGCTCAGCCCGGTCCCGGAAGCATCCACAATACCGTAAGGGGTGGAGAGGCCGAGATGGATTTCCCCGTTGACGACAAGATTGCATACTTTCATACCTGTTCCTCCCAGCGCTTGTTATCATAATCAACGCAAAACTCTATGTGGGAACAGTATAGCCTATTTGCAGCGCAAAATCAATTCCCGATACCAAAGGGGCTCTCTGCAAGTTTTTCTGTCAGCTCGCCCCAGAGCTCCACGATCCGAAAGCGCAGAACATAGCCCTCCTCGCCTGCGACCATGGCGTAATCCTCGCCGCCCATGGCGCCGCGCAGCTCCTCGCCGCCTGCGGCGGAGAGGCACAGCGGCGGAAACACGATGCACCACCAGTTCTGTCCCCTGCCCTCTCCCAGCACCACGCGGAGGGACTCGTATTCCCCCGCGGGGAGGCGGAAGCCCTCGTACTGCCGCAGCGGATAGCGCTCCTGTCCCAGCGAGACAGTGACTTCCCGCCCCTCTGACGCGGCCGCCGCCGCCGAGCGCACACCGTCCAGCTCCGCTGTGAGAACGCGGCGGGCCTCCTCCCGGTTTTGGGCCCCGTCCAGCTTCGGTGTGAGATAGGCCAGCACCGCGTCCCGCACCCGGAGCTTGAGCGCCTGCTCCTCCGGCGCATCCGATACCGCGATCACGTGCAGCCGGATCAGGCCGCTGCTGATCGCCGTCTGCCGCGCCTGGGCCCAGGTACCCAGCAGCAGTGTGAAACAGAGGCCCAACAGCGCCGCCGTCTCCCAGATTCTGAATCTTCTCTCCATATGAAAACACCGTCCATACTCCTATGTTTACAGGGAGTATGGACGGTTCGTCCGATTTTTAATCACAGCGCAAGCCTTGCCGCGGGCTGGGTCACACAGGCGAATTTATATTCCCCTTTCAGCTCTCCGGCCGCCCTCCGGGCCGCCTCTTCATCGGTGAAGACGCCGAACACGGCGGAACCTGTGCCGGTCATGATGGAACCAAGAGCGCCGTGGTCCAGCATCCGGCTCTTGATCTGCGCGACCGTGCGCATCCGCCGGTCTCCCACGTCCTCGAAGACGTTGTACATTCTCCGGCAGATCGCCCGCAGATCTCCCTCCTCCAGGGCCTTCAGAATACCCGCCGTGTCGGGGTGGTGCCGCACCGGCGCACTGTCCAGCTTCTTGAAGAGTTCCGGCGTGGAGATGGAAAACTCCGGCTTGCAGATTACGATCCGGCAGTCGGGCAGGGGCGGCAGATCCTCCAGGATCTCACCCCGGCCGCGGGCCAGCGCCGTTCCGCCCGCCACACAGAATGCCACATCGGAGCCCACCTGCTCCGCCAGCTTTTCCAGCTCCGCCCGGGTGAAGCGACCGTTGTACATCCGGTTGAGCGCGCGCAGCACGGCCGCGGCGTCCGAAGAGCCGCCCGCCATGCCCGCCCCCACCGGGATGCGCTTGTTCAGATTCAGGAGCAGCCCCTGGCCGCGCAGTCCCGCGGTCTCCAGATAGACCCGGGCCGCTTTCACGGCCAGGTTCCGCTCGTCCGTGGGGATAAAGCGCAGATTGCTGCGGGCAGAGAGCTGCCCGTCCTCCGTAGGCGTCACGCTCACTTCATCGCAGAGGCCCACAGTCTGCATCACCATGTTCATCTCATGGTAGCCGTCGGCACGCCGGGCGCCCACGTCGAGGGAGATATTCAGTTTGGCATAAGCCTTTTCCCGATATTCCATACGCTCTTCACCCGAACAGGTATACCCGCAGCTCATAGGGCCGGGTAGTAAAGCCGTTGGCGATGACAAAATTCATCTCATAGTTTGCCAGCACACAGCTGCCGTCGGTGAGGCGGAAGCCCTCCGGCGCCTCGACGCGGACCTGGTCTGCCGTAAAGGAGCAGATCACCAGCAGCTTCTGCCCCTGGTAGCTGCGCTCATACACATAGAGCTTTTTGTCCTCCGGCCGATGCTCTTTGTAGTCGCCCCAGATGGCCACGGGGGTCTCCTTCCGGAAGCGGATCAGCTTTCGATAGAAGTTCAGCAGGGAGTTGGGGTCTTTCTCTTGGGCCGCCACATTGATGCGGGTGTAGTTGTCGTTGACATAGAACCAGGGCACCGCCTCGGAAAAGCCTGCGTAGCGCTCCGCCGACCACTGCATGGGCGTGCGCGCGCTGTCCCGGCAGCCCTCCTGCACCATGCGCAGCACCGCCTTGCGCGGCAGGAAGCGGGAAGCGATGCGGGCGCTGTTGTGAGTCATCACGTCCTCATACAGCCTCACGCTGTCCAGGCGCAGATTGGTCATGCCGATCTCCTGGCCCTGATAGATAAAAGGCGTGCCGCGCTGGAGCATGTACATGGCAGCCAGCATCTTGCCGCTCTCATCGTGGTAGCGCTCGCTGCCGTAGCGGCTGATGATGCGCGGGTGGTCATGGTTTTCTATGTACAGGGCGTTCCAGGCCTTGCCGGCCAGCTTCGTCTGCCAGTCGGAAAAGGCGCGCTTCATCTTCCTCAGATCGAAGGGCATGCGGATCATATCGGTCATGAAGCAGTCCGCCTCCATGTGGGAAAAGGCGATCATCTCGTCAAGGACCTGATCGGGCCCCTCCGTCACATAGCGCAGCGCAATATCCGCGTCGGTCAGCGGGCTCTCGCCCACGGTGAAGCAGTCGTAATAATCCAGCACGTCCCTCTTGAACTCCCGCAGATAATCATGCACCGGGGGCAGATTGGAAAAGTGCTTCATGCCGTTGGCCACGGGGATCCAGGGATAGCTGTTGGGCAGGCCGGGCGTCTTGGAGATGAAGGTGATCACATCCTCACGGAATCCGTCCACCCCCATGTCCAGCCAGAAGCGCATGATCTTTTTGACCTCTTCGCGCACCCGGGGATTGTCCATGTTCAGGTCGGGCTGCTTGCGGGCAAAGAGATGCAGATAGTATTCGTCCAGCCCCGCGTCATACTCCCAGGCGCCGCCCTCAAAGACCGAGGTCCAGTTGTTGGGCGGCAGCTTTTTTCCGGCCACCGTCCGTCCGGGGCGCCAGTAATAGTAGTTGTGATAGGGATTATCCTTCCCCTTTTTGCTCTCCTGAAACCAACGGTGCTCGTCGGAGGTGTGGTTGACCACCAGATCCATGAACACGCGCATGCCGCGCTCATGGGCCCCGTCCAGCACCTGGCGGAACACCTCCAGGTTCCCGTAGTCCGGGTGGATGTCCATGTAATCGGAAATGTCGTAGCCATAATCCGCATTGGGCGAGGGATAAAGCGGAGAGAACCAGATCGCATCCACCCCGAGGCTCTGCAGATAGTCCAGTTTGCTCAGCACGCCCCAGAGGTCGCCGATGCCGTCTCCGTTGCCGTCGCAGAAGCTGCGCGGCCAGATCTGGTAGACCGTCATCTCCTTGTACCACTGCTTGTCGCTCATGTGCCTGCCCCCCTTTATCAGCGGACCGTCCCGCATGCCGCAGCAGAGCAAAGCGGCACGTCGGCAGCCGATCATTCCAGGAATCTAAAGCGAAAATTTATGATATTTTATATTACCACAAAAACAGCGGACTGTGCAATATGGTTCTTTCGCACGTGCGGCTTTGTCCCGGCACCGGCGGAGAGGAAGTTATTGTTGCCTCATGGCCTGCTTTGGCGTATACTGAACAGGAACACAATCGCTTTTAAAGGAGCTGCGTTATGGAAGAGGCATTTGTCAGAACCGAACACGTGCTCGGCTTTGATGCCATGGACAAGCTGAAAAACGCCCGGGTGGCGATCTTCGGTCTCGGCGGCGTGGGCGGCTATGTGGTGGAGGCGCTGGCGCGCTCCGGCATCGGCGCGCTCGATCTGATTGACAACGATCAGGTCGCCCTCTCCAACCTGAACCGCCAGATCCTGGCCACGCGGGATACCGTCGGAATGGATAAGGTGGACATTGCTGCCGCCCGGGTGCACAGCATCAACCCGGACTGCGTGGTACGGACCTATAAATGCTTCTACCTGCCCGAAACCCGGGAGCAGTTTGATTTTACGCAGTACGACTATGTGGTGGACGCCATCGACACCGTGTCGGGAAAGCTCTCGCTCATCGAGCAGGCGGAGGCATCCGGAACGCCGATCATCAGCGCCATGGGCACCGGCAACAAGCGGGATCCCTCTCAGCTTCGCGTCTGTGACCTCTATGAAACGGGAAACGATGCTCTGGCCCGCGTGATGCGAAAGGAATGCCGCCGCCGCGGCATTGAGCGGCTGCAGGTGGTCTATTCTCCCGAGGAGCCAATATGCCTCGGGCCGGAAATCGTAGAGCCGGGGAGTACCCGCCGCTCCATTCCCGGCTCGACGGCCTTCGTGCCGCCCGCCGCCGGACTGATGATCGCGGCAGAAGTCGTCAGACAGCTAATTAATTAACATAAAAAGTTTTACGTAATATAGTTAACATAATGTGTTGGAGGAGTAAAATGTACGACTACGAAAGAGAACACAGCGCCATCGTGCGTAAGGCCGGCGCGGAATGCGCGGTTCTGCTCAAGAGCAAGGGGGATTTCCCGCTCCCAGGCCCTTGTACCGTGGCCCTGTACGGCAGCGGCGCACGGCAGACCATCAAGGGCGGCACTGGCTCCGGTGAGGTCAACTCCCGCTATTCCGTCTCCGTTGAGCAGGGGCTGGAGAACGCGGGCTTTACCGTCAGCACAAAATTCTGGCTGGACAGCTATGACAGCGTCCGGCGTGAGGCGCACAGGGAATTCATCCGCGCCTGCAAGGCGGAGGCGAAGGAGCGCCATGTGGTCGCGGCGGTGGAGTTCATGGGCCGCGTCATGCCGGAGCCCGAGTATAACATTCCCCTGCGCGGCGCGGGTGACACGGCGGTTTATGTGCTGGGCCGCATCTCCGGCGAGGGTTCGGACCGGCAGCCCGTCCCCGGTGATATTCTGCTCAGTGAGACCGAGGTGCGCGATATTCTGGCGCTCAGGCGGCAGTACGAGCACTTCATGCTGGTGCTGAACGTAGGGGGTGTGGTGGATCTCACGCCGGTGCTGGATGTGGAGAACATTCTCTATCTGAGCCAGCTGGGCGTGGAGACCGGCAGCGTGCTGGCGGATCTGCTTCTGGGCCGTGCCTATCCCTCCGGCAAATTGACCACCACCTGGGCCGCCTGGGACGCCTACCAGACGATCGGCGGCTTCGGCGACCGGGACGACACGCAGTACCGCGAGGGCGTCTATGTGGGATACCGCTATTTCGACACCGTCGGCGTAAAGCCCCTCTTCCCCTTCGGCTTCGGTCTGGGCTACACCGGCTTTGAAATCAAGGCGGGCGTCGCGAAGGCCGAGGGCGAGTGCATCAGCCTGACGGCGCAGGTCACCAACACCGGCAGCCGCCCGGGCAGGGAAGTCGTGCAGCTCTACGCTTCCGCACCGACTGCCTGGATGGACAAGCCCTGGCAGAGCCTTGCGGCCTTCGCCAAAACCGAGGAACTGCAGCCCGGCGAGAGCTGCGAAGTGACGCTGCGCTTCCGTATGCGGGATCTGGCCAGCTTTGACGCGGGTCAGAAGGCATGGCTGCTGGAGAAGGGCGACTATGTGCTGCGTCTGGGCAGCTCCAGTGCGGACAACAAGCCCGCCGTTATCGTGCGGCTTGACAAGGCCGTGTTCACCGAACGCGTCCGCCACGCCATCGGCGCCCCGGAATTCGAGGACTGGAAGCCCGAGATGCCCAAGGCCAAGGCCCCGCGCTTCCTGAAGGTCCTGCACGTGAAGGCCAGCGATATCGAGACCGTAAAGGTCAACTACGATGTGGAGGATGAGGTGGACCCGCTGATCGCCTCCCTCACTGACGAGGAGGCGGCGCTTCTGAACGTGGGCGGCTTCGACCCCAAGGCCGGCGCGCTGAGCGTGATCGGCAACGCCTCCCAGACGGTGGCCGGCGCCGCAGGTGAGACCACCCGCGCCCTGCTCGACAAGGGGATCCCCAGCCTGGTCATGGCCGACGGCCCTGCCGGTCTGCGCCTGAGCCGCCAGTATGTGGTAGATGAAAACGGCGCTCACGGTCTGGGCGACGGGACGCCCGAGAGCGTCATGGAGTGGATGCCCGATATCGTGACGCTCTTTATGAAGCTCACGAGCAAGAAGCCCAAGGTGGAGGGCGAGGTGCACGAGCAGTATTGCACCGCCATCCCCATCGGCACGGCCATTGCCCAGAGCTGGAACGAAGCGCTGGCAGAGAGCCTTGGCGATCTGGTGGGCGACGAGATGGAGCGCTTCGGCGTGCATCTGTGGCTGGCCCCAGCACTGAACATCCACAGAGACATCCGCTGCGGCCGCAACTTCGAGTACTTCTCCGAGGACCCGCTCATCTCCGGCAAATTTGCCGCCGCCATCACCCGCGGCGTACAGAAGCACCCCGGCTGCGGCACCACCATCAAGCACTACGCCGCGAACAACCAGGAGACCAACCGCTATGCGAGCAACAGCCAGATGAGCGAGCGGACCCTGCGCGAGATCTATCTGCGCGGCTTCGGCATCTGCGTGCGGGAGAGCCAGCCCCACGCGCTCATGACCTCCTATAACCTGTTAAACGGTACCCACACCTCCGAGCGCCGCGGCATTCTGGAGCGGGTGCTGCGCCGGGAATTCGGCTATGAGGGCATTGTGATGACCGACTGGGTCCTCGCCGCCATGAGCTCCAAGGGCGGCAAGCACGGCTTCCCCAACCCCGCTCTGGTGGCGGCTGCAGGCAACGATCTCTTTATGCCCGGCGGCAAAAAGGATCTGCAGCGGATTCTGAAGGGCCTGAAGGGCCGCCACCTCACCCGCCGACAGCTGGACGTGAACGCAACCCGCGTCTACCGTATGGCAAAGAAGCTGGTCAAATAAGAACGGAAGGACCGGATCTGCGGCCGCCCCTCGGGGCGGCCGTTTCCCATAGCGCCGGGAAAGCGGGCGGCACTTGCAAAGGGCTGTGTCTTGTGCTAAAATATAGTTTGTATTTATGCATTTTGGAGGTGCATTCCTCTTGTATCGGAAACGCGTGAGCTGGATCCTGCTGATGGCTGTGCTCGTTCTCGCGCTGTATACGGTCGTCCGCTCCCGGGCGGAGAACAAGACGGACGTGATCGTAGGCGGCGTGGAGGGCGGCATCATCAGCAGCGACAGCGTGAACTATACAGCGCTCAACTCTACCCCGACCCCGGAGCCCACCGAGGACATCTGGCCGGACATCGACATTACGATGACCCAGTACTCCCTCATCAATTCCGATCCCTCCCATCTGCTCTCCTCCAGCTATATGCCGGACGTGAGCGAGATCCAGGGGACGCAGTACCATATGATGTTTGACTCTGCGGCGCTGCCCCATCTGGAGGAAATGCTGCAGGATCTGCGCGACAACGGCTTCGGCGTCTATATCGGCAGCGCCTACCGTTCCTACTCTTACCAGAAGCAGCTGTTTGACGGCAAGGCGTACAACATCGCCCTGGAGATGGGGCTGGAGGGCAAGGAGATCTGGCTTCTGCCCGAGTATCAAAAGGCGGTGGAGCGCGCCAAGACCATCACGATGGAGCCCGGCTCCTCCGAGCACCAGCTGGGACTCGCGGTGGATCTCTTCGACCGGCACTACAATTCGCCTCTGGTCTATGAGAACATGAACCAGAAGTTTTACGAGTATCTGGACTCCATCTGCGCCAAATACGGCTTCATCAAGCGCTATCCCACGCGCAAGCTCCTGCTGACCGGCTGGGA
>CAMKAP010000052.1 GCA_946410505.1 uncultured Clostridia bacterium | reverse complement strand
AGCGGCGCAGCTGGGTGGCGTCGATGCCGCTGAGGGCGGCCTTGACCTGGTAGGCCACATACTCCATGGTCAGGTCCATCTCGCGCTGCTCGAGGCTCTCGCCCACGCAGATGATGGGGATGATGCCCTTTTCGATGAGGGCCTTGGCCTTGGCGTTGACGAGCATGTCGTCCTCGCCGTGGTACTGGCGGCGCTCGGAGTGGCCGACGATGCAGTACTTGGCGCCGATGTCCGCCAGCTGATCGGCGGAGATCTCACCGGTGTAGGCGCCCTTCTCGTACTTGGAGACGTCCTGGCCGCCGGCGGCAACCTTGGCCTCCTTGCCGGCGCGGATCATGGCGGGGATCATGACGGCGGGCGTGCAGAGCACGATGTCGCAGCTCTTCTGCTTGGGCAGGTTCTCTTTCAGCTCTTCGATGAAGGGCTTGATGCCGGAGGCCAGCTGGTTCATCTTCCAGTTGCCGGCGATAACGGTTTTACGGTACTTTCTGTTCATATATATCAATCCTTTCCATATAGGCTCCCCTTTTCAAGAGGGGGAGCTGCCAGCCGTCAGGCTGACTGAGAGGTCTCTCCGTATTTGTGAAGTCCCGGCTCCTCTGGACAGAGGAGCCGTTTTTTGTGAAATTACGCGTCCAGCAGGCAGGCCACGCCGGGCAGCTCCTTGCCTTCCAGGAACTCCAGGGAGGCGCCGCCGCCCGTGGAGATGTGGGTGATCTTGTCGGCGAAGCCGAGCTTCTCGACCGCGGAGGCGGAGTCGCCGCCGCCGACGATGGTCACGGCGCCGCTCTCTGCCAGGGCCTTGGCCATGGCCTTGGTGCCGCCGGCGAACTTCTCGAACTCAAACACGCCCATGGGTCCGTTCCAGACGATGGTTCCGGCGCCCTTGACGGCCGCGGCGAACAGCTCCTGGGTCTTGGGACCGATGTCCATGCCCATGAGATCCTCCGGGATGTTGCCCTCGACGAGGACGGGCTCGGCGTCGGCAGAGAACTCGGCGGCGCAGTAGTTGTCAACGGGCAGCAGGAACTTGACGCCCTTGCTTTCTGCCTTGGCGATCATGTCGCGGGCGTAGTCGATGCGGTCACTCTCCAGCAGGGACTTGCCGATCTCGAAGCCCTGGGCCTTCTTGAAGGTATAGGCCATGCCGCCGCCGATGATGATGGTGTCGGCCTTCTCGAGGAGGTTGTTGATGACGTTGATTTTGTCGGAGACCTTGGCGCCGCCCAGAACGGCCACGAAGGGACGCACGGGGTTATCCAGGGCCTTGCCCATAATGCTCAGCTCCTTCTGGACGAGCAGGCCGGAGTAGGCGGGCAGGTAGGCGGCGACGCCGGCGGTGGAGGCATGGGCGCGGTGCACGGTGCCGAACGCGTCGGAAACAAAGATCTCGGCCATGTCGGCCAGAGCCTTGGCGAAGGCGGGGTCATTCTTGGTCTCGCCCTTGGCAAAGCGGAGGTTCTCCAGCAGCATGATCTGGCCGGGCTGCAGCGCGGCGGCCTTGGCCTGGGCGTCTTCACCGATGGTGTCGGCGGCAAAGATCACGTCCTGACCCAGCAGCTCGCTCAGGCGCTTGGCGACGGGAGCCAGCGTCAGCTTCTTGAGGGATTTCTCCCACTCTTCGCGGGTGATGTCGGCCTCGTTCTTGCCCTTCTCGACCTGCTTTTTCACATAGCTCTCGAAGGTGGCGACGGGCTTGCCAAGGTGGGAGCAGGCGATGACGGCAGCGCCCTGCTCGAGCAGGTACTTGAGGGTGGGGAGAGCGGCGACGATGCGCTTGTCGCTGGTGATCTCACCGGTCTTCTTGTCCTGAGGGACGTTGAAATCGCAGCGAACCAGGACCTTCTTGCCTTTGACGTCTACATCGTAGATGGTCTTCTTGTTGTAGTTCATGCTGTGCCTCCTAAAATAATATAATTTGTTCCTTATTGACTCCTCTTTTCAAGAGGAGCTGTCAGCCGCCGGGCTGACTAATGGGTTATGCCAGGGAGTTACACGTGTTTCATGCTCCCGGTCTCCAGCAGGCCGGGGAAGCCCTGCTGACGCAGCGCCTCATATGCCAGGATGGCAACGGAGTTTGACAGATTCAGACTCCGGGCTTCCGAAATCATGGGGATGCGGATGCATCTGTCGCGGTATTTCTCGCGCAGCCACGCCGGCAGCCCCGCCGTCTCCTTGCCGAACATCAGCGTCACATCGCCGGAGAAGTCCGCCTCGTGATAGGCGCGCGGCGCCTTGGTGGTGGCAAGGAAAAGATTCTGATCGCCGTGCTGCGCGAAAAAGTCATCCAGATTCTCATACACGCTGATGTCGACCAGATACCAGTAATCCAGGCCGCAGCGTTTGACCGCCCTGTCGGAAATGTCGAAGCCCAGGGGTTTGATCAGGTGCAGACGGGCGCCGGTGGCCGCGCAGGTACGGGCGATGGCGCCGGTATTGTGCGGGATTTCCGGTTCCACCAGAACGATGTCCAGCACTGTCCTCGCCTCCGCTCGCATTCCAGCATTACTTTCTCCGCTTCGGCAACATTTTAGCACAAAAAATCTAAATTTCATGTATTTTTTCATGCATTTTTCAAGTTCTTGCAGAATAGACAAATTCAGGGTATAATCGTTGGCACAATCGCTGATTTTCTTGTCAAATTGAACAGGGAGCAACTATGGACTATATCTGCAATGACTGCCCGCGCAAATGCAATGCGCGGCGAAACGATACGGCTGCGGGCGGCGTGTGTCTCTCCCCCGCCCTCCCCCGTGTAACGAGAGCCGCGCCGCACTTTGGGGAGGAGCCCTGCGTCAGCGGCACCCGCGGCTCCGGCGCCGTGTTTTTCTCCGGCTGCAATCTGCGCTGTGTCTTCTGCCAGAACCGGGAGATCAGCCGAAAAAGCACAGGCGACACGCTGACGGTCCCCGCCCTGCGCGATATGCTGCTGCGTTTGCGCGACACAGGCGTGCACAACATAAACCTCGTCACGGGAAGCCACTATGTCCGCCCGATCGCGGAGGCGCTCTCGGGACTGGAGCTCGGCATTCCGGTTGTCTGGAACAGTTCGGGCTATGAATCTGTTGAGACGCTGAAAATGCTGGAGGGGCTGGTGCAGGTTTACATGCCGGACTTCAAGTACTGGAAGAGCGAGCCCGCGAAGCGCTACAGCGCCGCGGGAGACTACCCGGAGACCGCCAAGGCCGCCATCCGGGAGATGTTCCGGCAGCGCGGGGCCTATGTGCTGGATGAAAGCGGCCTTCTGCGCTCGGGTCTTCTGATCCGCCATCTGATCCTCCCCGAGCAGGAGCTGGCCGCCATGGACGTGATGGACTTTGCCGCCGAGGAATTCCCTGCCGGAAGCATTCTCTTTTCGCTCATGAGCCAGTATACCCCCATGCCGGGGCTGGAGCTCTTCCCGGAGCTGCAAAACCGGATCTCCAAAGAGACGAACGACAACCTGATCGCCTACATGCGCCGCCTTGGGCTGGAGGGCTTCTGCCAGGAGCCGGAGGCCGCCACGGAGGAGATGATCCCCGCCTTCGACGGCACGGGCGTATCGGACGTTTGATCGCCCATTGCCGGTCTTTCAAGCTTGACTTTATCTGCCCGCTGCGCAATAATGGAATCAGCTCAAAGAAAACAACACACGATAAGGAGCGATTCATATGAATTATAACGAAGTCCTGGCTGCCGCCAGAAGCCAGATCGGCCCCTTCTGCAAAGCATGTCCCGTCTGCAACGGCCGCGCCTGCGGAAACACCATGCCCGGCCCCGGCTGCAAATACCCCGGCCAGACTGCCGCGCGCAACTTTGACAAGTGGCAGGAGATCTGCGTGAACATGGACACGCTGTGCCCGAACGTGGAGCCCGACATCTCCTTTGAGATGTTCGGCCACCGTTTCTCCTCCCCCATCTTCGCCGCTCCGCTGGGCGCCCTCAAGCTCCACTACGGCGACAAGTACAGCGATCAGGACTATAACGCCATCCTGGTCAAGGCTGCCGCCGAGTACGGCAGCATGGCCCTGACCGGCGACGGCGTGGACCCCGAGATCATGAAAGCCTCCGTGGTGGAGATGGCAAAGGTCGGCGGCATCGGCTGCCCCACCATCAAGCCCTGGAACAAGGAATTTGTGTTTGAAAAGCTGGATGCCGTCAAGGCCGCCGGCGTCTTCTGTGCCGCCATGGACGTGGACGGCGCGGGGCTTCCCTTCCTCAAGGCCATGAACCCCAACGCCGGCAGCAAGTCCGTCGGCGAAATGAAGGAGATCATCGACTACGCCGGCATCCCCTTTATTATCAAGGGCATCATGACTCCCGACGGCGCCCGCAAGGCCGTGGAGGCCGGGGCCGCCGGCATCGTGGTCTCCAACCACGGCGGGCGCGTGCAGGGCGGCGTCCCCTCCACCGCTGAGGTCCTGCCCGCAATAGCCGAGGCCGTCAAGGGCCAGACCACAATCCTGGTGGACGGCGGGATCCGGTCCGGTGTGGATGTGTTCCGCGCTCTCGCACTGGGCGCCGACGGCGTACTCATCGGCAGACCCATCCTGACCGCCATCTACGGCGCCGGAGCAGAAGGCTACCGCGTCTACATGGACAAGATCGTCTCCGAGCTCAAGTCCACCATGACCATGTGCGGCGCAGCCACTCTGAAGGACATCGACCGCAAAAAGATCTGGCTGGGATAAAAACGCAAAAACATAGAACAGCAGCCTGTGTGAATCGCAGGCTGCTGTTTTATGTTAATTTGTTTATTGTAAACTTTTTTATTATTTGCTATTTTATGTAACCTATTTTATTTGCAACTTATCTTTTTTACGCATTCAAGCATTGTTTCATTCGCAAATATATATTATGTAAATCGTATTATTGTAAACTTCTTCCGGGTTCCGTGATGCTGAAAAACCGAAATAGGATACGCATTGCACATCCTATTTCGGCTTTATCTGTGTTTCAGATGGTATCCGGTGTGTTCACCAGGTTTACGACCCACTTTCCGCTGCGCACCAGGATGAAGCCCAGCAGGCACTTGAGCAGTGTCAGGCACTCCACGGCGGCGTACATGGGCAGGATAGGCACCGCGGTATAGCGGGAGAGCACAAAAGCCGCCGGGATCGAAATCATCCAGGTAAACAGGCTGTCGAAGACGAAGGTGATGACGGTTTTGCCCCCGGAGCGGAGCGTGAAATAGCAGGCGTTGGCATAGGCGTGCATCGGCATCAGGACAGCGCCCACCAGCAAAAGCTGGACCGCCAGCGAGCGGACGCCCTCGGTGGTATTGTACATGCGCGGCAGCAGCGGCGCCACCAGGGCCATCAGCATGCCTACGGCCACGCTCAGCGCCACCGAGAAAGCGATGAGCTTTCGATCGTCCTCCCTGGCCTTTTCCAGCTCTCCCGCACCAAGCAGCTGTCCCACGATGATGGAGATCGCATCGCCCATGGCGAGGAAGGCGCAGAAGAAGAGGTTGGAGATCGTGGAGGAGATGTTGAAGGCCGAGACCACCTCCAGCCCGCGCAGGGAATAGCACTGGTTGAGGGTTGTCATACCGCCGGACCACAAAAACTCGTTGCAGAGCAGCGGCAGCCCCAGCACCGCCATCTTCCCCAGGAGCTTTCCGGGGACATAGGCGCTGCGGAAGGCACCCATGATATAGGGGCAGCGCTCCCGGTGCCGGTAAGGCCAGATCACCACGATGGCGCACTCCACAAAGCGGGCCAGCACCGTAGCGATGGCGGCGCCCACCACGCCCATGGCGGGAAAGCCCAGCTTGCCGAAGATGAAAATGTAGTTGAACACCAAATTCACAAAGACCGCGATGACGCCCGCCTTCATGGGCAGCACGGTCTCACCCGCGGCGCGTAGGGTGCTGGCGTAAATCTGGCAGAGCGCGAAGGGCAGCATCTGCCAGAGCATCACGCGCAGATAGTCCTGCCCGTATCGAAGCGTGGCGTTCAGGTCCAGCCCCTCCTGCCCCTCGTGGAGGAAGAGGCCGATCAGATTTCCGCCGAAGCGCATCAGCAGCGCGCCGAACACCGCCAGCGCACCCAGCGCCACGTAGGCCTTGACGCGCATGGTGTAGCGCACGCCCTCCAGGTCGCCCTTGCCGTAAAACTGGGCGGTGAAAATGCCGGGACCGGCGAGCCCGCCGAAGATACAGAGATTGAAAACGAACAGCAGCTGGTTGACGATGGCCACGCCGGACATGGGCTCCGTGCCCACCTGACCGACCATGATGTTGTCCAGCAGACTGACGAAGTTTGTGATCAGGTTCTGTACCAGGATCGGCACCATCACGGTGAAGAGCTTGCGGTAAAAAGCCCGGCTGCCGATGTATTGATTCATAGAATGCACCTGCTTCAAAGTATAGCTCGCGTCATTCTACACGAAGCGACGAGAAAAAGCAAGGCCGGAGGCAGCAAAAAGGGCTGGCGCACCGCTTCACAGTGCGTCAGCCTTCCTGCAGTTTTCATCAGAAGATATCCCATTGTGGATTCAGGTACTGGTCGTTGCGGGAAAGACGTTTGACCACGGTGCTGGCCACCGCGAACATTCCGATGACAAACACCACAAACACCGCGCTCAGCGCCTCAATTTGCCGGACTGCGATGAAATCATAGCAGCCGTGCAGCAGTGAGGGCACAAACACCGCCATACGGCGGCAGCGGGCGGCGCGCGCCGGGTCACCCTCCGACTCCCGGCGCCTGGCAAAGCCGTACCAGGCGCCCATGAAGACGCCGAAACAGGCGTGCCCGGGCACGGCGGTCAGCGCCCGCGCCAGCGCGGCGCCCATTCCGTAGCGCAGGACATAGGCGATATTTTCCCACAGTGCAAAGCCCAGAGAGACGGCCACAGCATACACCACTCCGTCGAAGAGGCAGTTGAAATGGGGCGAGCCCCAGGTTTTCTTTTTGAGGAGCAGGTATTTGAAGCCCTCCTCGGACAGCGCCACGATCACAAAATACATGATCAGAGCGTACTGGATCGTGCCCTCCGGATAAAAATAGGACAGCGCCAGATCTCCCAGCTCCTCGGTCAGCGAGGCCAGCGCCGTTGACACGATCCCAAGCAGCACAAGGCTCAGGACCAGTCCCACGGGCTCTTTCTCCAGACGGTCGGCCCGGTACACCCGGACAAGCAGCCAGACGGCAGGGATCACCGCGGCAGCTATCAAGATCAGTTCCATCTATCAGACCTCCACTCGGATTCGTTTCACCAGGATACCCGCCAGCAGGCCGATCACAACGCCGGCCAGCGTCCCGCTGAGCACCAGGAAAGGCAGATAATAGCGGATCACGTCGGTCTGCAGCAGCAGGCAGGCCATGGCGATCTGCCCGGCGTTATGCAGCACGCCGCCCGCCACGCTCACGGCGATCTCGGAAAAGAGCCCGGTTTTCTTCAGGGCGATCATGCCCGCAAGGCTCAGCACCGCGCCGGCAGTGCTGTAGAACAGACTCGCAAAATTGCCGAAGAGCAGGGCCACCAGAAAGACGCGGAGCAACGAAATGCCCGCCGCCTCCTTCCAGCCAAGCTTATAGAGCACAAAGACCACCGCGATGTTGGCAAGGCCCATCTTCACGCCGGGGATTGCCACGAAGGCGGGGATCTGGCTCTCCACAAAGGACAGGATCATGGCCAGCGTGATTGCAAGGCCCATGACCGCCACTTTCTTTGTTTTCATGCCGCTTTCCTCATCCGAACACATCCACGCCGCCGTCTTCCCCTCCCTCGACGGTGACGATCACCTGATTGGGAAGGCAGACGATGAGCTGCCCGTTCAAATGGATCTTGCCCATGTGGACGCAGATCTTATCCGGGCAGGTGGCTTCGGAAAGCCAGGCGTAGCCGTTTTCAATCACCAGCGTGTTGCTGCCGCCGTTGAGGGGGAAGCTGCCGTTTTTCGAAAGCGGATAACGCCCCGCTTCCTCGCCGCCGATGAGCACAACGGCGCAGGCGCCCTCCGTCTTGTCGGCGCTGAAGCAGAAATACAACAGCAGTGCCACCAGCAGGAGAGCGAGAATGAGGCAAATATCCATGATCAGCCGCTTTTTCCGGGGCGCTTCCCTCATAGTTTCCTATCCCTTTCCTTATTCTATTCTTTATTTTAGGTTTTACAGTCCGGATTGTCAAGACAGAGCAAGGTATCACAAAAGGGAAAGCGCGGGCGATCCCGCGCTTTCCTGGTTTTCTTTCAAAGGGGAGCACTCAGTTCTCGCTCTCCTTGGGAGGCTGCTTGTCGGGATCTTTCAGTCCCAGCGCCCGGTCCACGGGCATGGAGAAAACGATACCCTGGCTCGGCGCCCCCAGGCCGACGGAATGATACAGCTCCCGCATCACATCGTCCTTGATCTCCTGAGGCACCAGGAGCATCACGATTTCCTTTTCCGGCTGGATGGCGATTTTGAACATCTCCTCAGCCTCCCGGGGCGCCGTGCCTCTGCCCTTGAGGATCGTGCCGCCGTTGGCGCCGGCCTTTCTGGCCGCGAACATCACCTCGTCCGTAAAGCCAGCGTTTACCACGCAGAATATCACTTCATACTGTTTATCCATGTCAGCTCTCCTCCCTCATCATAACGCGGCGTTCGTTGCTCAAAAAGCCGTAGCTCAGCTTGCCGATCACGCTGGACAGCGGCACCGTAAAGGCGACGCCCGTGCCGCGGTTGACGCTGTGAAAACGCTCCTCAAGCGCGGCAAAGATCTCGTCCACCCGGTTTTCCTGCACAACGCTGAAAATCACACTGCGCTTGCTGTCCTTCAGGCCCAGAAATTCCACCAGGTCCGCGCGTGCCGTCCCCGTCCCCACAAGGCAGATCTGCATATTGGCATCGAAGGTTTTCAGGTAATCGGCAAAAAAGGTGCCTTTTCCCTTCTGCACGATGGTTACCAGCATCACAAGCCTGTTCGGGGCGACGGAGCCCGGCACTGCCGCGCGCTTTGTATTCTCCCGCTCATTCATGGGCTGTCCCTCACTTGAAATAGATGATCTGCGCGTCATCCGCCGAGAGGATCTTGCGGATGGCGGCGTTCTCCCGCATCGTCCTGGAGAGGATCGAGCGGAAGCCCAGCGCCTGGATCGTGATCAGCGGCGTCATGGCCACCATGGCCACCACACCGAAGGCGAAGTCCAGCACCGCGTCTGCGCCGCGAAGAGAGACGCAGGCGCCGATGGTCATGGGCAGGATAAAGCTGCTGGTCAGCGGGCCGCTGGCCACGCCGCCAGAGTCAAAGGCGATGGCGGTGTAGATCTTCGGCACGAAGAACGACAGTCCCAGCGCCAGAAGATAACCCGGGATCATATAATACAGCAGGGAAAAGCCCAGCAGCAGCCGCAAAATCGAGAGCCCGATGGATACGCCCACACCGAGAGAGAGCGCGATAAGCATCTGACGGCGGGAAACCATGCCGTCGGTCACTTCCTCCACCTGCTGGTTGAGCACGTGGACGGCCGGCTCCGCCAGAACAACCACCATGCCCACAATAAAGGCAAAGGCCAGAAGCAGCCTGCTGTTATACGCTGAGAGCGTGAGTCCGATTTGGTAGCCCACCGGCATGAAGCCCACAGAGACCGCAACCAGGAATACGACCAGGCCCACGAAGGCAAAGATCAGACCGAAAAGGATCTGCATCAGCTTCTGCGCCGGCAGATGCAGCATGAGGATCTGCAGTACGGCAAAAAACAGGATCATCAGCAGCAGGGATTTGCCGACTTCCCAGGCTGTGTCGCCCAACAGCGTCCAGAACGCGGGGCTGAAGTTGGCCGAGATCGAATAGTCCGGAATGGGATAGCTGATCTCTCCGCTGCCGGCGCCTAAGCTCAGTACCAGCACTGCCAGTACCGGACCTACCGAGCAGAGTGCGATCAGGCCGAAGCTGTTCTGCCCGGCGTTTCTGCCGCCCAGAGTCTGGGCGATGCCGATGCCCAGGGCCATGATGAAAGGAACGGTGATGGGGCCCGTGGTGACGCCGCCGGAGTCAAAGGCCAGAGGCAGGAAAGACTGCCCGCCCGAGGAAATGAGCAGGGCGGCAAAGGCAAAGAGCAGCATGTAGAAAAACAGGAGCATGGCTGTCAGATCCGTATGCGTGACGATGCGGATGATGGCCATTGACAGGAACAGCCCCACGCCGACGCCCACCGTCACGATGAGCAGCGTGGGGTCCACGACGGAACTGATCTGTCCGGCGAGCACAGAGAGGTCCGGCTCCGCCACCGTGATCAGCACACCCATCAGAAAGCACACGCAAACCAGAAGCGCCAGCTTCTTGGAACGGGTCAGGCCTACGCCGATATGCCGCCCCATGGGCGTCATGGCCAGGTCGGCCCCCAGATTGAACAGGCCGATGCCGACCACCAGCAGGACGGCGCTTACGAAAAACACCGCGCGCTCCAGCCAGCTCAACGATGCCATAGGCGTAAACGAGATCAAAAGGACCAGCGCCGCAATCGGCAGGACCGAGGTCATCGCTTCCCATAATTTTGTCGTCAGAGCTTTTTTCATCTTCTCCCTCCCCTGCTATAATGATCATCGGATGGCGAAATCAATCGAAGATTCGATTGATTTCGCTGC
>CAMKAP010000051.1 GCA_946410505.1 uncultured Clostridia bacterium | reverse complement strand
GTGCCGGCCGCGCGCTTCTCGCTGCCGGAGGGGCGGATGTCGTACTTCTCGATGGATTGGGTGGCGTGGCTGAAAATGGGATCGCGCTGGAGAATGCTCTTTTTGGAGAAGGGGTTCTTTTCGTAGTTCTGCAGGATCAGGTTGTCCTCAATGGAGAAGTCCAGCACCAGACCGTGCTTCTGCCGGTCGGCGGGGATGGAGGAAACGCCGTGCTGGAAACCGAAGGCGGGAGGCTTGTTGAACACGTCCACGCCGTTGACCAGCACCTGTCCGGAGATACCCTTGCGCAGACCGGTGATGATCTCCACCAGCTCGGTCTGACCGTTGCCGTCGATGCCGGCGATACCGACGATCTCGCCCCGGTGAACCTGCAGATTCAGTCCCTTGACGATCTCTACACCGCGGTAGTCCTTGCAGTGCAGATCCTTCACGTCCAGAACAACCTCACCGGGCTTCTGCGCGGGCTTGTCAACCTTAAAGGTGACCTTGCGGCCCACCATCATGGCGGCGAGGTCGTTTTCATCCACTGTGTCCACGTCCACGGTGCCGATGTACTTGCCCATGCGGATGATGGTGCAGAAGTCGGCGGACTCCTTGATCTCCTTGAGCTTGTGGGTGATGATGATAATGCTCTTGCCGTCCTTGACCAGACTGTGCATGATGTCGATCAGCTCGACGATCTCCTGCGGGGTCAGGGAGGAGGTGGGCTCGTCCAGAATCAGAATGTCGGCCCCGCGGTAGAGCGCTTTGAGAATCTCCACGCGCTGCTGCATACCGACGGAGATGTCCTCAATCTTGGCGTCCGGGTCGATGGACAGGCCGTAGCGTTCGGAGATTTCCACCACGTTCTTGCGCGCGGTGGCCATGTCCAGCGCCATGCCCTTGACGGGCTCGGTGCCCAGAACGATGTTTTCCGTGACAGTGAAGGGCTGCACCAGCATGAAGTGCTGGTGCACCATGCCGATACCGGCGTCAATGGCATCGCGCGGATTGTTCATCTCGATCTTCTTGCCGTTGACCAGAATATCGCCGGAGGTGGGTTTGAGCAGGCCGTAGAGCTGATTCATCAGCGTGGATTTACCGGCGCCGTTTTCGCCCAGAATCGCGTGGATTTCGCCTTTGTGGACGGTGAGATTGATTCCGTCATTGGCCACAAAATCGCCGAATTTTTTGACGATGTTGCGCATCTCGATGACGGGGGTATTCATGTCCACATACTGTTTTGCCAAATTGACCGCCCCCTATAGTATGAAGTATCGTAAACAGCGTGTTCAGTCGCCGAGGATGCGGAAGAAGGCTTCCACCTCGGCCGCGTGTCTGCCGCGGCAGATGATATGGTGGTTGTTGATGGGTCTGGTGAGGAAGTAGGAGAAGTCGTCCAGCAGCACCTTGGTCTGCGTGCGGCAGAGCATGTCGCTGAAGGGCACGTCCACCATCCGGCCCTCCTGCGCGTGGAAGCGGGACAGGTCGCCCTCACACTTGAAGATCGTGCAGTCGCCCTCCTCGAAGGTCCCCTGCACCGCCACGCCGATGCCGGACTCGAAGTGCGTGTTGAGGCAGAAGCTCTTGAGCATGGTCGTGGGAATGGTGCAGTGTGCGAAGATGGCGTAGCCGTTTTTGGTGTCGAAGCGGCTGGGGTTGCAGAGGAACATGGGCTCGCCCGTGATGCTGCCGAGCACGGCCATGGACAGCAGCGCCGGCACGTCGCCCTCACAGCCGCCGTAGACGCCCTGGGAGTTGAGGATGGACAGCCCCAGGCAGCCGGTGGTGTGCACCGTGTCCAGCAGATCGAAGCAGCGCACGCTCAGGCCGCACAGATCGTACTTTTTCACCAAGCGCTGGAAGGCGCCGTAGACATGCAGAGCCTTTTCGATTTCGTTTTTGTCAAAGGCCTGCGCGAGGAACAGCTCGGTGTATTCGTTGGGCTCATAGCTTTCCCGGGCGATCTCGTTGAGCAGCTCCTCCATGGGGATGGAGACGAAGCCCATGCCGAGCTTGCGAAGCATGGCGTCCGGAGAGTAGTTGCTGGCGATCAGCCAGTCGGAGGGGGCACCGATGCAGCCGAGGTTTTTGCCCTTGAGCGCAGCCTTGGCACGGTGGGCGTTGCGCAGGACGCGGATCTGGGCGGCAACCTGCTCGATGTCGCCGTGGAGGATTTCACCGCTGCCGCCGTGCTTGCGCAGAAAGCTGAGGATTTCCATGGAGGCGGCGAGCGAGTTGCTCTCGCCGCTGGTCAGAATGTAGCAATGGCGGGTCTTGAGCTGCTCAAAGACCTCGAGAAAAAAGCCCTCGCTGCCGCCGGAGGCCACATAGAGCAGAGCGAAGTCATCGGCCAGATACTGTTCCAGTGAAACCTTCTGCAGCTGTTCGCCCAGCGCATCGGACAGGGCATTGATAAAACGGTGCATCCGCTCCTCTGTGATCTGGGACAGGGGACTGCGGATCTGATAGAAGTCGAGCATAACAATCACTCCCGATTTTAATCAGAATAAAAAATCTGTTATTCTATATTACCATAACATCCGCTATTTTTCTACAGTTTCTTTGGGCAGAGTACCGATTATTTTTACGGAACTCCTTAATAGAAAACCGGCGCTGGTTTTCCAGCGCCGGTCTGATGGCTTGTTCGTGTTTTCTGCGGAATCAGCCGAGCGTGAAGGCGGGGCACTCGGCAGTGGTGGTGGGAACGGACTTCTCACCGGCGATGATCGCAGCCTTGGCAGCCTCGACAGTCTCGAGAACCTCGGCGGGGATGTGATCGCGAGTGGGAGCCAGGTCAACGCCGCCGTTGGACAGGTCGTACATATGCACGCCAGCGGTGTAGCTGCCGTCCTTCACGGCCTTGGAGATGTCCTGAGAGGCAATGTCAACGCGCTTCATGGCAGAAGTGATGACATGGTCGGGAGCCAGGATGGACTGGTCGGTGTCAACGCCGATGGCCCAGATGCCTTCCTCGTTGCAGGCCTCGATGACGCCCATGCCGGTGCCGCCGGCAGCGTGGTAGATGACGTCGGCGCCCTTGGTGATCATGTCCTTGGCAGCGGTGGAGCCGCCGGCGGAGTCACCGAAGGAGTTGGCGTTGTACTGCAGGACGGTGGCCTCGGGGCAGGCCTCGAGCACGCCGGTGATGTAGCCAATGCCAAACAGGTTCATGGAATCGGAGACCATGCCCTGGACGTAACCGACGGTCTTGCTCTCGGTCACGGAACCGGCAACCAGTCCGACCAGGTAGGAGGCCTGCTCCTGCGCGAACATCAGGCAGGCGACGTTGGGCAGATCGATAGAGGAGTCGTCGATGATGGCAAACTTCTGCTCGGGATTGGCCTCGGCGGCCTCGCGGGTGGCGTCTGCCAGCATGTAGCCCACGCAGATGATCAGGTCGTAGCCCTCGTCGATGAAGGTGTTGATGTTGGTCTGGTAGTCGGCGTCGGTCTTGGACTCCAGGTAGTTGACCTCGAAGCTGGGATCCTCAGCGGCCAGAGCCTGCAGGCCTTCCCAGGAAGTCTGGTTGAAGGACTTGTCGTTGACGCCGCCGACGTCGGTCACCATGCCGACCTTCACGGTGGTGGCAGCGGGAGCGGCTTCCTCAGCGGCGGGGGCAGCTTCCTCTGCGGCGGGAGCGGCTTCCTCGGCAGGGGCGGCAGGGGCAGCGGACTGACCGCAGGCGGCCAGAGCGAAGACCATGCTCAGAGCAAGAAGCAGTGCGAGAATCTTTTTCATGTCTTTTCCTCCATTAAAAAATGTCTCTTGTTTCGGCACATGCTATTAACATGTACCAATTTATTATAGCACGAAGATTGGGTACAAGGCAAGAATAAGTTCAAATTCTTCTCTTCAAACGCGAAGCGCAGGGGGCTTAGTCAGAGCTTTGCCATCTTGACTGCCGTATCCAGAGCAATCTCCATCATGGTGGTAAAGGAGGTCTGACGCTCGTCGGCAGAGAGATTGTCCTCGGGACGATAGATGTGGTCGGAGATGGTGCAGATGCAGAGCGCACGCTTGCCGGCGTAGGCGGCGTTTGCGTACAGCGCCGCGGATTCCATTTCCACGGCCAGCACGCCCATGCGCTTCCACTGGTCGTTCTTGCCGGTGCCCTCGGCGGCATAGAAGGTGTCCGAGGCCAGGAGGTTTCCCACGCGCATATTTACGCCGTGATCCTTCGCGGCCTCAACGGCCTTGGACAGCAGCGTATAGTCTGCGATGGGGGCGAAAGTGGCGGTGTCCCCCAGACCGAAGCTCCTGACATAATTGGAGTTGGTGCAGGCGCCCTGTCCGGCCACCACGTCCATCAGCTTCAGATCGTCCTGCAGCGCGCCGGCGGAGCCGATGCGGATGATGTTGTCCACGTCGTAGAAATTGAAAAGCTCCCAGCTGTAGATGCCGATGGAGGGAATGCCCATGCCGGAGGCCATCACCGTCACGGGAACGCCCTTCCAGGTCCCGGTGTGGCCCTGCACGCCGCGCACGTTGTTGACAAGCACAGGGTCGGTCAGAAAAGTCTCGGCAATGAATTTGGCCCGCAGGGGATCGCCGGGCATGAGGACGGTTTTGGCGAAGTCTTCCTTTTTCGCGTTGATATGGGGCGTGGGGATCATATAGATTCCTCCTTCATAATTGCTATACTAATATGCTTGATTTGAGTATAGACAAGAAATAGTGAAAAGTCAAATTGAAACGGCGCGCGGCTTATGGTATGATAGAAAAGAAGAGAAAGAGAACACCTACCCGCAAAGGGGTGGTGCCCCAAAGGGGCGGAGGGCTTTTCCCATGAGCAATGTTATGGTCATCGGCATTGCCGGCGGCACCGGCAGCGGCAAAACCACCATCACCCGCAAGCTCATTGAATGCTTCGGACCGGACGTCTCGGTCATCCACCACGACAACTATTATAAGGCCCACCACAGCATGTCCTATGAGGAGCGGGCCAAACTCAACTACGACCATCCCAACGCCTTTGATACGGACCTTCTGATCCGTGATCTCAGACAGCTGAAAAGAGGCAAGGCCATCCAGTGCCCGGTGTATGACTATTCCATCCACGACCGGACGGACAAGACCGTGACCATCCGGCCCACCCGGGTCATCGTGGTGGAAGGCATTCTGATCTACGAAAGCCGGGAGCTCTGCCGCGAGATGGACATCAAGATCTACGTGGACACGGACGCCGATGTGCGCATCCTGCGCCGCATCGTGCGGGACGTGCGGGACCGGGGCAGGAGCCTGGAGAGTGTTATCGACCAGTATCTGACCACGGTCAAGCCCATGCACGAGCAGTTCGTGGAGCCCAGCAAACGCAGGGCCGACGTGATCATCCCCGAGGGCGGCCAGAACAAGGTGGCGCTGGAGATGGTCATTGAGCGCGTGCGCGCCCATCTGACACAGAATTGAGCGCCTCAGCAAAAAGGCGGAAACAGGAGACGAATACAAAATGGCGAAGCTCTATTTCAAATACGGCGCGATGGGCTCCAGCAAGTCGGCCCAGGCGCTGATCACCAAGTTCAACTATGAAGAGCGGGACATGTCCGTCTGGCTCATCAAGCCCAGTGTGGACACCCGGGACGGCGCTGACCTGATCCGCAGCCGCATAGGCCTGGAGGCCCACGCCCGCATCATCACGCCCGAGGAGAACATCGAGGAAGCCTATCACGCAGCCGGCAGGCACGATGTGATCATTGCCGACGAGGCCCAGTTCTTCACTCCGGAGCAGATCGACCAGCTGCGCGAGCTGGTGGACGAGGAGGACCTGCCGGTATTGTGCTTCGGCCTGCGCACGGATTTTCAGACTCACTTCTTTCCCGGCGCCCGACGCCTGATGGAGCTGGCCGACTCCCTGACCGAGATCAAGACGGTCTGCAGCTGCGGCAGCAAGGCCACGGTCAACGCCCGCATCGACGCCGAGGGTCGGATCGTTACCGAGGGCAGCCAGGTCCTTCTGGGCGGCAACGACAGCTATGTGGCCATGTGCCATCGCTGCTGGATGCGCCGCATCCGCGAACAGGGCTGAGAGACCGCTTCGCCTTTCCTTAGAAACAGAGAAACGAGGTATCGAATATGCCAATCGTAGTCGCCGGAAATGTGTTCGTGGACATCAAGGGCTTTCCCGACAGCAAATACATCCCCGCCGGGCGCAATTCCGGCTGGGTGGAATTCGTGCACGGCGGCGTGGGCCGCAATGTGGTGGAGGATATCGCCAACGTGGAGCTGCGCCCCCGCTTCGTGAGCATGGTGGACGATACCGCGCAGGGAGAGGATGTGATCCGCAAGCTGGAGCGCCATAAGGTGGACACCCGCTATGTGACCCGGGTGCCGGATGGAATGGGCATCTGGCTTGCCATCCACGACGCCGGGGGCGACATCGCCTCCTCCATCTCCAAGCGCCCGAATATGGACGCGATGGTGGAGCTTCTGGAAGAGCACGGGGATGAGATCTTCGCCGACGCGGACAGCGTGGTGGTGGAGATCGACATGGACAAGGAGGTCATCAAGCAGATCTTTCGCGTCGCCAAAAAGTACGGAAAGCGGATCTACGCGGTGGTGGCCAACATGTCCATCGCCACCCAGCGGCGGGATTTCCTCCAGTCCGTGGATTGCTTCGTCTGCAACGTGCAGGAGGCCGGCATTCTGTTTGCCGACGACTTTGAGGGCCTCAGCCCGGAGGAGATGAGCCGGGAGCTTCTGGAACGGGTCAGCAGCGCTCGCATCCCCGCCATGGTGGTCACCATGGGCAGCCGGGGCGCGGTGTTTGCCTCCCTGGAGGGGGAGTTCGGCGTGTGCCCGGCCCAGACTGTGCACGTGCGGGACACCGCCGGCGCCGGGGACGCCTTCTTTGCCGGCGTCGCCGTCGGGCTGACCTACGGCAAGAGCCTGATGGAAGCCTGCGAGATCGGCTCGCGTCTGGCCTCCGCGGTCATCACGGTCTCGGAGAATACCTGCCCGCGCTTTCTGCCGGAGGAGCTGGGCCTGGATGTGACAGTATGATGATAATAGTGACGCAAGAATAAAAAGAGCGCGCGATCCGCGGATCGCACGCTCTTTTTGCTTTCATGCAGCCGGCACCAGCACCGCGCTGGTCTGCGCGCCCAAGTGCAGCACGCCTTCCTCCAGCGCGGCGTCCTCCACGCCGATGAAGGCGGAGAGGACGGTGAAGTCCTCAATGCCCTCTGCTGCCAGATCAATGTCCGCTGCGCTGAGGGTGGTGTTGTGCAGCACGCAGACCCGATCGCCATCCAGATCCGCTGTAAAGCCGCCGAGCTTTGTGCCTTCAAAGGACAATGCGGTATACTCGCCCCGGGCGATGGCCGGGTGAGCGACGCGGATCATGAGCAGCTTTTTGTAGTAGCTGTACAGGCTTCCCTCGTCGGCCTTCTGGTCGGCAGCAGTGGTCTCAATCTGCTTGGAGGGGCTGTAGGTCGTCCCTTCCGGATCACGGACGGTATCACCGTCACCCCAGAGCATGGCAAGCCTGCGATTGGCGTCGGTGTTGGCCCCGCCGCGGGAGCCGCGCATGCCGAGCTCTTCCCCGTAGTAGATAAAGGGTGAGCCGCTGGAGAGCAGGTAGAGATTGGCCGCCACCTTCATGTTCCCGCTGGCCACGGTCAGATAGCCCGCGGCCCGGTCCGTGTCGTGGTTGGCGATGAAGGGGACGATCATGGCGTCCTCCCGGATGGCGTGGATGCGGTCCAGATACCGGTCCACATAGGCGGTGTAGGCGCTTACGTTTCCGCGCTGGGCCGTGGCGGCGATGAGGCCGCTCGTCTGCGAGGTGCTGAAGTCAAAGCAGTTTACGGCGCTGTAGTATTCGTCGGTGATGCTGTCCGCGTCCCAGACTTCGGCCACGGTGTAGATATCGGGCTTCAGGGCGCGCAGCTGAGACAGATACCAGTCCCAGAACGCTGCGCTGCGCGTATTGTCACCGAAATAGACGTATTTGGCCGCGTCAAAGCGGAAGCCGTCCACGCCCAAGTCCAGATAGAACTTGGCGACACGGACAAGCTCTTCGCGCACTTCGTCGCTGTCAAAGTTGAGTTCGGGCATGGAGCCGTCAAAGTTGCACTCATACCAGTCGCCGGTACCGCTGAGCTGCCGGTAGCCGGCGGGCGCCGCGCTCCCCTCGCCGGGGGTCACAAAGCTGTAAAAGCTGTAATATTCGTCTTCTGTGTTTCCGGCCTGGTGGGCTGTCTTGAATTTGGAAAACCAGGAGCAGCGGTCACCGGTGTGGTTGAGAGGAAGATCCAGGATCAGCTTCACGCCGCGCTCGTGACAGGCGTCGATCAGCGCCTGTAGGTCCTCCAGCGTGCCGAACTGTTTATCCACGGCGTAGTAATCGGTCACATCATATTTGTGATAGGAGGGGGAAGCAAAAATCGGCGTGAGCCAGATGCCTTCAATGCCAAGGCTGCGACCGGAGGCCGGGTCCCCGTCGTTGAGGTAATCCAGCCGGTTCAGTATGCCGCGCAGATCGCCCACGCCGTCTCCGTCGGAATCGGAGAAGGAGCCGGTGAAGATCTCATAAAAGACGCGATAGTTATCATCCGGCGCATCAAAATGCCAGGCGGAACTGTCCAGCGCGGCCTCGCCGTCCTCGGAGAGGAGGAGCGTCCCGTCGTCGGCGGAGACGAGATATCCCGCCTCATCGGTCCGGACTGCGGGCGCTGCCTGCCCGCAGCCTGTGAACATAAGGGCGAGGAGCAGGAAAAGCGAAAGAAAAACGGAAAAACGACGCATAATGATCCCTCCCGAAAGCGTTGCGGACATGCGGAGCGGCGAGATATTTCGCCGGGTTCCGCTTCCGTAAAAATTTTAATCGCGGGGAAGAAACTTGTCAAGCGAATGCCGCGGCGTTATAATGATCATCGGATGGCGAAAGTAATCAATGGTTCGATTGATTTCGCTGCCAAACGACAGGTTTGGCAGCGAATGATTCTATGAATCATTCGCCCGATGCGCATTGCAATGAATGTATGGCAAAACAGACATGCTGTTTTGCTGCGGCGAAAAGCCTTTTGGCCTTCCGTCGTCACATGGACAGTAAAATTATAAACTGTATGGAAAAAATGACTGCTTTGTACGGCCCGGGGGAGCTCTCCCGGCTGGAACGAAAAATCCGATATACGCGTATCCTCTGCTGGACGCTGGGGCTGGCGGCACTGACTGCCTGTGTCGTCCTCTGTGTGAAGACCGACAGCGGCAACGCCGACAGAATGGAGCTGGCCTGCATCGGGATCTGGACGGTCGTGGGCTGGCTTGTGCTTTATCTGCGCCGTTTCACCCTTGCGGAGGCGCGATTTGAGCGGCAGCACGCCGGCATGCTTTCACAGGGCGAGGCGGAGACGCTGCGCGGCCGCGTCACGGTGACGCAGGAGCGGCTGCGGATCGTGAACAGCATCCGCATCACGATCGTGCTGCTGGAGAACGAAGAGGGGAAGCGCCGCCTCAAAGTCTGCTCTTCCCGGGCCAGAGCGCTGCGGGAAGCCGGGGACGTGCTGACGCTGTATCTTGTAAACGGCTATATTGCGGGGTACGCGAAATGAGAGTTATCAGAAATATCCTCTCGCAGCTGCATGTATACGTGGTCTGGGCGATCCTTTCGGCGGTGCTCTGGGGCTTCGTGTTCAACTTCCTGACCGATGCGCCGGCGGAAAATAAGCTGGTGCTTTTTGCCGAAGTGGAGAGCTGCCGGGACCGGGAGTTTTCCGCTGCGCTGGAGGCGCACAGACCGGAGGGCATACGGCTCATTCAGGCGCACAGCTTCAACTATGTCATGTTTGACGAAGCGAGCCTTCTCCATGCCGATCTCTATATTGTGCCGAAAGAGAGCATTGAGGAGTACAGGGACTCTTTCCGGCCGCTGGACCCCGACGCCCTTCCCGCGGCGGCAGGGGAAATCCTGATGCTGGATGGGGAGCCCTTCGGCATCTGTGTCTGGGACGGGGAGACGGGCTTTGCTGCCGACTTCCTGGACTATGGGGCAGGGGAGTACTATCTTCTGCTCGGGGCCAACTCCCTCCATGCCGGCGGGAAAGACAGGACGGCCTACTGGCTGATCAAAGAAATATTACAAATGAAAAATGAAGAATGAAGCGCCAGGACTCTTTTGGGAACGGACTGCAATGCCGCAAAACGATACCGCCGTTTTCAAGATTCATGGATCATGATTTATTCACACAGGAGGACAATGATGAAGAAGATGCTGAGTTTTACACTGCTCGCGCTGCTGCTCCTGGCGCTTGTGCCGATGGGTGCTTCCGCCGACGGAGCGGTGACCAGCGACAGCCTTTACGTCAAACCCGTTTCCGAGCTGCCGGAGGACTTCATCCTGGGCGTGGACGCCTCCTCGGTCATCGCCGAGGAGCAGAGCGGGGTGAAATACTATAATTTTGCCGGCGAGGAACAGGACGTGTTTCTGACCCTGGCGGAAAACGGCGTGACACACATCCGCGTTCGCGTCTGGAACCACCCCTACGACAAGGACGGCAATGGTTACGGCGGCGGCAACAGCGACATCGAGAAGGCCGTCGAGAT
Source organism: uncultured Clostridia bacterium (assembly GCA_946410505.1). Next base: position 276 of record CAMKAP010000051.1, on the reverse strand, counting down.
CGGCCGGCGCGCCACCGCGGCGGGGATGCCGCTGATCGTGGACTTCCATTACTCGGACTTTTGGGCAGATCCGGGCAAGCAGATGGTGCCCCTTGCCTGGAAGGACATGGAGATCGAGGAGCAGACCGAGGCCGTGTATCAGTTTACCCTCGACTGTCTGAACGAACTAAAGGATGCGGGCGTCGATGTTGGTATGGTACAGGTGGGCAACGAGACCAACGGCGCCCTCTGCGGCGAAAAGATCTGGTTCAACATCCAGTATCTGATGCAGGCCGG
>CAMKAP010000050.1 GCA_946410505.1 uncultured Clostridia bacterium | reverse complement strand
GCCGTTCAGGACAGCTTCGACAGCCGACAGGATCTTTTGCTCGTCCAAAGCGCTCCCTCCTTTCTCCGAGAGAATAAGAAGAAATTATTGCAGATCTCGTTTCATATCCTTTGCCAGTTTGCGGATGTCCGCCAGCGTGTCCACATGGGTCAGCGCTGCGCGGTAAACAGCGGAATAGGCCACGCCCCGCAGATACCACGGCAGATGGTGCCGCGCCTCCAGGCAGGCGGCGCGCTCGCCCCGCAGCGAGGCAAGAAGCTCGATCTGCCGCACAGCGTCGTCGATCCGCCGGGAAAACGGCGGCAGGGGCGGGATATCCTCCCCCGCCAGGGCGGCGTTGGCCTGTGCAAACAGCCAGGGATTGCCGAAGCTGCCCCGCCCGATCATTGCAAGCGAGCAGCCGGTGTAGCGCAGGGTGTGCACGGCGTCTTCAGCGGTAAAAATATCGCCGTTCGCGATCACGGGGATGCTGACCGCCGCAGCCGTATCGCGGATAATGTCCCAATCGGCGCGTCCGGCATACATCTGTGCGCGCGTGCGCCCGTGCACGGTAAGGGCGGCGGCGCCGGCATCTTCACAGACGCGGGCAAATTCAACGGCGTTGACATGCCCGCCGTCAAAGCCCTTGCGGAACTTCACCGTGACGGGGCAGTCCACACTCTTCACCACGGCCTCCACGATCCGCCCGGCCAGCTCCGGGTCGCGCATCAGGGCCGAGCCGTCGCCGCCCTTGACGATCTTGCCGACCGGGCAGCCCATGTTGATGTCCACAATATCCGCTCCGGACAGCTCCCGTGCCATCGCTGCGGCCTCAGCCATGACCTCCGGCTCGTGGCCGAAGATCTGCACAGCGGAGGGGTGCTCGTCGGGTGGAATGTAGAGAAGCGATTTTGTTTTCTCGTCGTGATAGCACAGCGCCTTGGCGCTGATCATCTCTGTGACCGTATAGGCCGCTCCGTTTTCCCGGCAGAGCGCACGGAAGGCGAAGTCCGTCACTCCCGCCATCGGGGCCAGCGCAAAGGCGCCGGCAAGCTCCACCGATCCGATCTTCACCATTGCAGATCCAGCCCCACCGGGCAGTGGTCCGAGCCCATGACCTCAGGCAGGATAAACGCCTCGCGGATGTTGTCCCGAAGCCGGTCGGAGACCAGGAAATAGTCGATGCGCCAGCCCACGTTCCGCTCTCGCGCGGCGGCGCGGTAGCTCCACCAGGAATAGGCATCGCGCTTTTCGGGATAGAGATAGCGGAAGGTGTCGGTAAAGCCCGCCGCCAGAAGCTCGGTAAACTTGCCGCGCTCCTCATAGGAAAAGCCCGCGTTGCCGATGTTGGTCTTGGGGTTTTTCAGGTCGATCTCCTCATGGGCCACGTTCATATCGCCGCAGACGATCACGGGCTTCTGCCCGTCCAGCTCCTGCAGATAGGCGCGGAAGGCGTCCTCCCAGGCCATGCGGTAGTCGATGCGCTTGAGCCCGTCCTGGGCGTTGGGGGTGTAGACGCAGACCAGGAAGAAATTTTCGTATTCCAGAGTCACGGCCCTGCCCTCGGTGTCGTGCTCGGGGATGCCGAGATTGTACCGGACGGAAAGCGGCGAGTGCTTCGTAAAGATCGCCGTGCCGGAGTAGCCCTTTTTCTCGGCGTAGCTCCAGTAGCTCTCATAGCCGGGGAAGGAGAGGTCGATCTGTCCCGCCTGCAGCTTGGTTTCCTGCAGACAGAAGAAGTCCGCGTCCAGCTCACGGAACACGTCCTCAAAGCCCTTGCCCCGGGCGGCCCGCAGGCCGTTTACGTTCCAGGAGATGAATTTCATATCTGATCCTCCATGCTCTGCGCATAGCCTCTTGCGTCCACCAGCGACGCGCCGCGAAGCCTTGGCAGTACGCCGGCCGCCGTGCCCTTGACGGCGGCGGTTTTGGCCGCCACGAGGCGATTGATTTTCATGCCTTCGGCGGTGAATTTGGCCTCATAGTCGGTCATCACGCCCACGGTGCCGTGCTCATGCAGATCGTGGGTCACTTCGGAGAGAGCCCAGCCCTCCGCCTCAAAAACGCCGACGGACCAGTCAAAAAGGGGTGTGTTGTCGGTCTTGAAATGGACCTCGCCGCCCTCTTTCAGCGCGTCCGCGTAGAGGCGCAGAAAGCCCGGCGCGGTCAGGCGGAGCTTGGCGTCCCGGCTCTTGGGCCAGGGATCGCAGAAGTTGATGTAGATGCGGTCGATCTCGCCGGGGGCGAAGATCTCCGGCAGGTGCGCCGCGTCAATATCCATAAAACGCACGTTATGAAGGCCCTGATCCCGCACACGCTCCATGGCGATGATCATCGCATCCGGCACCTTCTCAATGGCGAGCAGCAGGGCGTCGGGCAGCGCCTCGGCGGTGCCGGCGGTAAAGCGGCCCTTGCCGCAGCCCAGCTCCACATACAGCTTTTCATAGCCGGGCAGTGCCTCGCACCATATGCCCCGGTTTCCCGCGGGATCGCCGATCAGCAGATCGGCGCATTTTTCCATTCTCGGCTCCAGATTGTGCCGTTTCCTCATTCGCATTTTTTGATCACACTCCAAAACAAATCACAATATAACATATCATATCCGCTCAAAAACATCAATCTGTAAATCTGCTGCGCGGCATCGTTCAGAAATCACTTGCGCATGCGGGCAACTTGGTATATAATTACCGGGCCGCAGAAGTACAGTTTCCGGGTGTAGCGCAGTTGGTAGCGCGCGTGGTTTGGGACCATGAGGCCGCAGGTTCGAACCCTGTCACTCGGACCAAATACAGCAGACCGTCTATTAGACGGTCTGCTGTATTTCTTTCACGTTATTCGGAAGGAACCTGCGGCCTCATGCCATACAATGCTGGCCGCGAAGCGGTCGACGCGCAGCGCCGTCGACCGCAGCGACGGACGGCGTATCACGCCGTCCTAGTCCCTTCAGGGAGTTCGAACCCTGTCACTCGGACCAATGACAAAGGAGACCCCACCGGGGGTCTCCTTTGTCATTTCACTATGGCAGGGTTCGAATCATGTCCGCACATGCCGGTGGCATGTGCATGAGACAGTGCGCACACTGTCGAATACTATTATTTCTTTTCCGCGTCTCCCGCAAGCGGAAATGAAATGCAGGCGAACCCTGTCACTCGGACTGGCGTCAAAACAAGGCCGCAAGGTCCTGTGACGGCACAAGTACCGCCACATCGACCGGCGACCTTGTTTTTCCTTTCCAACTCGGAGGACTCACGGGGTCCTCCGAGTTGGTTTATACGGGGGATTGAGTCCGTTATGAACATTCGGACCATAAAGGGACTCTGATCATGATACGATCAGGGGCCCTTTTCTTCTTCCCATAATGGGCCGTATTTGTTATAATCATCTCGATAAGTCGGGATTTATCGAGGTGTGAAAGTCATGAGATTTCAAGAATATGGGCCGAAACATAAAGATGTGATTTTTCTGCTTCACGGCGGGGGATTATCATGGTGGAACTATCGGGAGGCGGCAGAGCTTCTTATGGGAGAGTACCATGTGATTCTTCCCATTCTGGACGGACATGCCGGAAGTGATCGCCCTTTTACAACGATCGAAGACAACGCCGCCGAGATTCTTTCTTTCATCGATGAACAATTAAATGGCTCTGTTTTGTTAATTGGAGGACTCTCTTTGGGCGGACAGGTTTTGCTTGAAATGCTGTCGCAACACAAAGATGTTTGCTCCTGTGCTTTGGTCGAGAGCGCAGCGGTCATCCCGTCAAAGCTGACGAATGCGTTGATTGCTCCAGTCTTTGGCAGCAGCTATGGGCTAATCAATAACAGAGGCTTTGCCAGGCTTCAGTTTCAATCCCTGCACATGAAGCCGGATCTGTTTGAAGATTATTACAGGGACACTTGCCAGATCAAAAAGGAGGATATGATCGCTTTTCTGAAAGCGGCTACGTCCTATGCTCTGAAGGATGATTTCAGAGAATCGTCTGCGAAGATCCATGTTTATGTCGGAGAAAGGGAAACAAGAGAAATCCTGCGTTCGGCAGAAGCTATCTGCCAGATGCGTCCTTCCTGCAGATTGCACCGTATGCATGGCTTTAAGCACGGAGAATTCTCAATCAACCATGCAGCCCAATTTGCAGATGCCATACGGCAAATCACTCGAGACGGTTAAATTCCCATTTGTCGTGATGCATCCCGCCTTCAAAAATGCACTCCGGGGAACAGCAAAATGCACTCCACCTTGAGGGCGGGATGCAATTGGTATCATTATCAGCGTGACAGTCCATTAAGGGACTCTGATCGGATCCTGATCAGAGTCCCTTTAGCTGTTTTCAAAGTCACGCCGGATATGGTATAATTGACCATAATGGCGCGGGATTTGTGAGCCTGTGGGCCAGCCGCATCCCGCGGCGACGACAGGAGGGAGAGCAGCATGCTTTTCGATCAGGCGTGGAATGAGAAGCTGGATCGGCTGGACGAGCTGGCAATGGGTTATGAGGTGGCCGTTATCCCTCTGTATGAAGAGGATTATCTGAAAGAATTCTATGATTTATACGAGATCAAAAACAGAAAGCCCAAACTGATCCCGGCGGAAGAGGGCTTTGAGGAGATGCTCAGGGCGGTGAGCGGCGAGTACCGCTGGGAGGAGATCGCCGCGCTGGCGAAGCGCTTCTTCGGCCTGCCGCGGCGCATCACGGCCTTTGACGACGACGCAAAGCTGCGGGACGCTCTGGGCGGACGCAGGGGGCTCTCGCCCTTCTTCTTTGTGTTTGGCATGATGTTCTGCGAATACGGCGGCTTTACCCTGTGCTTTCTCTCGGGTACCAACAATTAACGTGAGCGGCGCCCCTGCTCCGGGCTTGAAGGAAGCAAAGTAAAGTGGTATAAAAATCCTGAATGTGTACGGAAAGGGTGAATACAGAATATGAATCATAAGAACTGGCTCCGGCCGCTTTCACTGCTTCTGGTTCTGCTCGTGTTCGGCGGGCTGCTCCTGCAGGGAGGCCCGGCCTTTGCGGAGGGGGTCTCGGAAGCACCCGCGATTCCGGTTGAAACGGTGGAGACGGAGACCTTTTCGATGGACTATTTTTCCTTCGGTGAGGGCGACAAAACGCTGGTGATCCTCCCGGGCCTCAGCGTGCAGAGCGTCATGGGCTCCGCGGAAGCGGTGGCCCAGGCCTACGAGCCGCTGACGGAGGCCTTCACCATCTATCTCTTTGACCGCAGGAAAGAAGTGCCGGAATCCTACTCCAACCGGGAGATGGCCGAGGACACGGCGGAGGCCCTCCGCGCCCTGGGGCTGGAGAAGGTCTGCCTGTTCGGGATCTCCCAGGGCGGCATGATCGCGCTGGACATCGCCATCCGGCATCCGGAGCTGGTGCAGAAGCTGGTCCTGGGCTCCACCGCTGCCAGAATGCCGGAAGAGCGTTTTGCGGTGATCGAGAGCTGGATCAAGCTGGCAAAAGAGGGAAAGGCGGAGGAACTGTATCTCGCGTTCGGCGAGGCGGTTTATCCCCCGGCGGTGTTTGAACAGTCCCGGGAGCTTCTCGCTGCCGCGGCAGAGACTGTGACGGCGGAGGAGCTGGCGCGCTTTGTCATCCTGGCCGAGAGCATGCGCGGCTTTGACGTTTCACAGGAGCTGGAGAAGATCGCCTGCCCCGTGCTGGTGCTCGGCTCCAGGGACGACGGCGTGCTGGGAGCGGAGGCGAGCGAAGAGATCGCGGAGAAGCTCGGCGAGCGGCCGGATTTCGAACTTTACATGTACGACGGCTTCGGCCATGCGGCCTATGACCTTGCCCCGGACTACAAGGAGCGTATTTTGAACTTTCTTGCGCCCCAGGCGGCCTGACGCGGCGTGGGACAGAGGGCTGACAACCGGAGGAGAGAATTCCATGATCGAGACAAAGATTTATGTGGGCCTGAACGATTCGGTCACAAAAAAGCAGATTTTTGAGACCGAAAAATATACCAATATTATGCGGCGGGTGTGCTTTGCCTACCACACGCCCTTCTCCTTTCAGGTGTCTGAGGGCGGGTATATCCACGAAAACGGAGAGTACACCCAGGAGATTTCCCTGGTGCTCACACTAATCGACGCCGATCCCGGCGTCATCCGGGAGATCGCCAGGGACCTATGCGCTTTTTTCCATCAGGAGTCGGTGCTGATCACCGAGGGGGAAGTGCGCGCATACTATCTCAAGGATCCGCTGAAAGACGACGGATACGATCCAAGAAAGGGAGCTGCGCCCGGGAACGTTGAGAGAGGCGCGCTTGGGAACTAAAATGGAGAACAAGGAAAAGAAACGGGAAAAATCTATTGTGCGCAGGCTGTTCGGAACGCTCCCCATGGGCTGGCCGGCGGTCCTGGCCTTTGCCGTCGCCGCGGCGGTGCTGACCGCCGTCTTCCTGATCTGCCCGGTTTTCAAGGGAAGCTCCTTTGAGCGGATGGGCGTGACCTTTGAGGCGTGGATCTTCTTTGCCGTCATTATTATGGCAAATTGCAAAAAGCCGCTGGAGGCCGCATGCAAGACCTTCGTATTCTTCCTTGTGAGCCAGCCGCTGATCTATCTGCTCCAGGTGCCGTTTTCCGCTCTGGGTTGGCAGCTCTTCGGTTATTACCGGTACTGGTTTCTCTGGACGCTTCTCACCTTCCCCATGGCTTTCATCGGCTGGTATATCACAAAGAGAAACTGGCTCAGCGTGCTGATCCTTGCCCCGGTGCTGGCCTTCCTCGGTTTTACGGCGTTTGACAGCGCGCGGGAATGCCTGCGCATCTTTCCGCATCTGCTGGTCACGGCGCTCTTCTGCCTGCTGCAGATCCTCCTGTATGTGGCCGCCTTTTTCCCCGACCGGAGGCAGAAGCTGGTGGGGCTGCTGATCCCGGCGGCAGCCGCTGCGGTGTTCTTTTTCGTGACGCCGAAGGTGGATCTGACGGTGATCGAACCCCTTCCGGGGGAACCGACCTTCTCGGAGACGGCAAGCATTACAGCGGAAGACAGCAGCATCGTGAATGCGCAGTTCCATGACTCGGAGGCGGGCGTCGTCTATCTCCATGCGCAAAAATACGGCAGCACGATCCTCGTCATCCGCGACGAAGGGACCGAGAGCCGCTATGCGCTGGTGGTCTGCAGAGATGAAAACGGGCAGGACAGGATCCGCATCACGCCGCAGGAATGACAACTGCGGAAAAGAACAGAAAAAGCACAGGGCCCCGGCTTGCATGCGCCGGGGCCCTGTGTTAACATGAGAGAAAAGGGAAAACACGCCGGAGAAACGGCTGGAAGAGCGCGCCGCTTCTGCGGACGCCGGGAACGGGAGATAAGCGGCCATGAGCTTATACGCCATCGGAGATCTGCATCTGCATTTTCAGTCGCCTCTGAAGGCAAAGGCGCAGATGAAAGAGAAAATCTGGAAAAACCACGAGGAGGTCTTCCGGAGAAACTGCGCGGCCCTGCTCACGCCGGAGGACACGCTGGTGCTGGTCGGGGACCACAGCTGGGGGCGCAGCCTCGCGGAGTGCGAGGAGGATTTTCGCTATATCATGGAACTGCCCGGACGCAAGATCCTCCTGAGCGGCAACCACGACATGTTCTGGGACGCAAACAAAACCGAGCAGCTCAACGCCCGCTATTCAGGGCAGCTGCTGTTTCTGCAGAATAACTACTACTCTTACGGGGACTGTGCCCTGGTGGGCAGCAAGGGCCACTGTTTTGAAGGCCCCTTCTGGCTGGACCGGCACGGGCGCATCGTCGATTGGGACGAGGAGGCGGCCGCACGCTCGCGGAAGCTCTGCGAGCGGGAGCTGCAGCGCCTGCGCCTGTCCTTTGAGGCGGCCCGGACGGACGGCTACCGCAGGTTCATCGTGTTCCTGCACTACCCGCCCACCAGCATCCTGGAGGAGGAGAGCGGCTTTACCGCCATGGCGGAGGAATACGGCGCCGAGCAGCTCATCTATGCCCACTGCCACGGGGAGAGCCGCTTTCACGACAGCATCGAGGGCGAGAAAAACGGCGTCTGCTACAGCCTGGTCTCGGGCGACTACCGGCGCTGGGTGCCTTTGAAACTTTTGGACTGAAAAGGGAGCGAGAGATGCTGAACGCGAAAAACGGCCGTCTGCATCTGCCGGAGGGCGATACAGACTATATCCGCTTCGGCAGCGGAGGGAAAACGCTCATTCTGCTCCCCGGCGTGGGGGACGGCCTCAAAACCGTAAGCGGTATGGCATTGCCCTTTGCGCTTCTATACCGGGGCCTGGTGAGGGACTTCACGGTGTACGCCTTCAGCCGCCGCGTGCAGCTCCCGCCCCATTTTACGACACGGCAGATGGCGGAGGATCTGAACGCCGCCATGGAGGCTCTGGGCCTCTCCGGCGCTGCGGTGGTCGGCGTGTCCCAGGGCGGGATGATCGCCCAGTGGCTGGCGCTGGACCATCCGGACAAGGTGCGAAAGCTGGTGCTGACCGTGACGCTCAGCCGCCCAAACGACACCCTGCGGGATGTGATCGGGCGCTGGACGGCGATGGCGGAGCGGGGCGATTACAGCGGCATCATGCGCGACACCGCGGAGCGCTCCTACTCCGAAAAGCGTCTGCGCACCGCCCGCATCGAATACGCCCTGTTGGGCAATGCGGGAAAGCCGAAGAGCTTTGCCCGCTTTCTGACCCAGGCGGAATCCTGCCTGACGCATGACACCTACGACCGGCTGCCCGGCGTCGCCTGCCCTACGCTGGTGCTCGGCGGGACAGACGACCGGATCGTTACGGGGCTTGCCTCCAGGGAGATTGCGGAAAGAATCCCCGGGGCGCAGTTATATTTGTACGAAGGCCTGGGGCACGGGCTCTACGAGGAGGCGCCCGACTGGCTCGGGCGCGTGGCGGACTTCTGCCAATGAGAAAGGAGCAATAGCATGGATCGAAAACTGCTGCGCGATGCGCTGATCAAGCTGTTGAGCGGTGTGCTGCTGATGGGCCTGCTGCTCTTTCTCCCGGCGGGGACGTTCGCTTATCCGCAGGGCTGGCTCCTGATGGGGATTTTGTTCGTGCCGATGCTCTGCGCCGGGATCGTGATGCTGGTAAAAAGCCCCGCGCTGCTGAGAAGCCGCCTGAACGCCAAGGAGGAGCAGACACAGCAGCGTTGGGTGATCGCCCTGAGCGGGCTGATGTTCGTCGTCTCCTTTGTCCTCGCGGGGCTGAGCTTTCGCTTCGGCTGGCTGCTGCTCCCCCGCTGGGTGAGCATTGCCGCGGCCGCGGTCTTTCTGCTGGGCTATCTGCTTTTCGCGGAGGTCCTGCGGGAAAACGCCTGGCTATCCCGCACCGTTGAGGTGCAGGAAAACCAGCGCGTGGTGGACACCGGGCTCTACGGCGTCGTGCGCCACCCGATGTACGCGGCCACGGTGCTGCTGTTCCTGTCCATGCCGCTGGTGCTGGGATCTCTGCTTTCCTTTGCGATCATGCTGGCCTATCTCCCCATCATCGCGCTGCGCATCCGAAACGAGGAGCAGGTGCTGGAGCAGGTGCTGGAAGGCTACGCCGAGTATAAGGCGCGGGTAAAGTACCGGCTCTTTCCCGGCATGTGGTGATGCGCCATGCATTTTGTAAACGCCAAGGGGATCCTGACGGCCAACAACGGCCAGAACGGGATGAACGTCTACCGGGGCTGCTCCCACGGCTGCATTTACTGTGACAGCCGCAGCCTCTGCTATCACTTCGACCACCCTTTTGAGGACATCGAGGTGAAGCAAAACGCACCGGAGCTGCTGGAGCAGGCGCTGCGCAGCAAACGGAAGCGCTGCATGATCGGTACGGGCGCCATGTCCGACCCCTATATGCACTGCGAGCAGCAGCTGCGCCTGACGCGGCGCTGCCTGGAAGTGATCCGGAAATACGGCTTCGGGGCGACGGTCCTGACCAAGTCCGACCGGGTGCTGGAGGATCTGGAGCTGCTGGACGAAATAAACCGCAGGGCGAAGGCGGTGGTGCAGATGACCCTCACTACCTGGGACGAGAGTCTGAGCCGCATCCTGGAGCCCGGCGTCTGCACGACGCGGCGGCGCGTCGAGGTGCTGGAGACGATGCGCGGACGGGGCATCCCCACCATGGTCTGGCTCACGCCGATCCTGCCCTGGATCAACGACACGGAGGAGAACATCCTTCCCATCCTGGAGGCCTGCGCCGCGGCCGGGGTGAAGGGCATCGTGTGCTTCGACATGGGCCTGACCCTGCGCGAGGGGAACCGGGAGTACTATTACGCGGCCCTGGACCGATACTTTCCGGGCCTGAAGCAGCGATATATCCGGCGCTACGGAAACGCCTATGAGCTGCCGAGCCCCCGCGCACCGGAGCTGATGCGGCTCTTCCGGGACTTTTGCCGGGAGCACGGTATGCTCTATCGCCCGGAGGACTGCTTTGCATATCTCGCAGAGCTTCCGCAACGAGAAACCCAGATGAGCCTGTTTGAAGATTGGACGGAGGGATCTGTATGAAAAAAACCCGGAGCCTTGCCTGCCTGAACGGTACGGCCCTCAAGCTGATTGCCATGGTCTGCATGGTCTTTGACCATGTGGGGGATAATTTCTTCCCGGAGCAGACCTGGTTGCGCGTGATCGGCCGGATCGCGCTGCCGATCTTTGCCTTCTGTGTCGCCGAAGGCTTCATCCCAATCGGTTGTCAGCACGATGCTTGCGCGGGCGGGGGCCACTTTCGCGCACAGAGCGTCGAGCTCTTCGGCTGTGGCGCCCTCGTCGGACAGGCCGCGGGCGCGTGCTGCCGGATTGGCCTTGGTCGCCTGCAGGGTTGCCTCGTAGATGCCTGCGAAGCGGTCGAGTTTCGGAGCGCAGCGCCCGATTGAGCCTTCGCTGCGCAGCCAGATTTTGACATTGAACCCGCAATAGGC
>CAMKAP010000049.1 GCA_946410505.1 uncultured Clostridia bacterium | reverse complement strand
AATTCACTGTTTCTCTGCTTTTGGGGCTTGACTTTTAATAGTTAGTCTTTCTATTGCTTCCGGGTGCGAAGCTCCCGGAAGGCCAGGACAAAGCTCATGCCCGCGGCGATGGCCAGGGAAAATTCCAGCGTTGTGGCACCGTATTCGCGGGCGGTTTCCAGATCCTTCTGCACCACGCAGCTCATGGCGTAGTACAGAGAGCTGCCGGGCACCAGGGGGATCACGGCCGGGATCACAAACACGGTCGCGGGTGTGCGGAGAAAGCGGGCCAGCAGCTCGGCATAGAGGACTGAGCAGGCCGAGGCGGCAAGACAGGCAAGAAAAGGGGATGCGAGCAGACGGCCCAGCAGCAGATAAATGCTCCAGCTGAGCATGCCGCCCAGGGCGGCGGGCAGCACATGTCTGCGGCGCAGGCCGAAAAGCAGGGCAAAGCCCAGCGAGCCGAGAAAGGCCGTGACAATCTGAATGAGAGCTTCCGTCATGTTCCGCCTCCTCTCAAAACAGCGCCCCGACGATCAGCAGCGCGACCATGAAGCCGCCTGCCAGGGCCGCGGCCCAGATCAGGCTCTCCGCGAGGCGCACCACGCCGGAGATGGTGTTGCCCACCAGAATGTTGCGGATCGCGTTGGTCATGGCAAGGCCGGGGATCAGCAGCATGATGTCCCCGATGAGGATCTTGTCCATGTGCAGCACCGGGATCATTGCCGAAGCAAGCCCCACGACCAGACCGATCAGCAGGGAGATGACCAGATTGAAGACCACCGTGTTGAGCTCCGTGCGGCCCAGGTATTCCTGCAGCAGCACCACCGCGACGGCAAACACCGCGGCGGCCAGCCCGTCCCAGACGTTGCCGCCGAAGAAGACGGCAAAGCTGAAGGCCGCCAGTACGCTGCCGCCCAGGATAACGCGGAAGGGCTTGCGCCCGGCGGCCACCCGGTCCAGCGCTGCCCGAAGCTCAGCGACAGACAGGGGCTCGGAGCAGCAGCTCCGGCTGAGAGTGTTGAGCTTCTCCAGCCGGTAAAAGTCGTTCAGGCCGTTGGAGTGGATGCGGCGGGTTTCCGTGAGAGACTCGTCGCCGGGAAACTCCATGCTGATGCTGATGATGGAGGGGATCACGAACACGTCCATCCGCTGTGCCCCATAGGCTCGGCCGATGCGGGAGAGGGTGTCCTCCACCCGGCTGATCTCCGCGCCGGCGTCCAGCAGCAGATCACCCATCTCCAGCATGCAGTCGAGCAGAGCGCTCTGTTCACTTCTTGTCAGTTCCATCGGCCTCACCAAGTTTCATCGTATAGGGGATCCCCGCCCGCTGTGCCTTGTCGCGGCCGATGCCGCAGCCGGGGCTGGAGAGCATGCAGTTGTGCCCGCAGCCGCCGCAGTGGGCGGCGCGGCTGGTGACCAGAATGCGCTCCCCGGGGCGGATGCTCCCGATCTCGCTTCGGCCGAAGCAGTAGCCCCGCAGGCGAAAGGCGTCCATCAGCAGCGGGATCCGGCCAGGATGGCTGAAGAGGATGCAGTCCTGCCCCCTGCGCTCCAGCTCCTCCGCCAGCGACTCGGCTTCGGCGCGACCGGCCCGGAGGCGATCACCCCGGGGCGCGTCCAACCTGGCGCGCAGGGACAGAGGCAGCGGCGTGCGGGAGAGCGGACCGGCGGAGGGCTCCGGTTCATCCAGCGCGGCGTGCGCGATGTAATCACCGCCGGGGCAGAGAGCCTCCGCGCTCAGCCGGGCGGCGGGCGCGTGACTGATGTAAACGGCGCGGCCCTCCCGGCGCAGGGGCTTCGCGCCCTCTTGCGAAGCGGCGGCGGAGAGCGCCGCCAGCCGTGCCGCGCGGTATTCCTCGCTGTTCATTGCGCCGGCGGGCATCTTGCCCTCGGCGCTGCACACGATCCAGAGCTTCACGGCCGCCCCTCCTTCAAGATCGGAAATTACCCATATTAATGTTCATTATAGAGCAAATACGCCGCTTGTCAAACAAAACAAGGCCGCGCTTTACAAAGTCAGCAAGGCCGAGTATAATCAAGACTAATAAATATTGGAAATACTAAAAATCTTTAAAGAGATTTCTATCAGTCATTAGTATTTTCCGGAAAAAGAGTCGGCTTCCCCGGACGGGTCGCCGAGAGGAGGCAGGGGCATGAAAAACTGTATCCACTGCGGCTCGCAGCTGCCGGACGCGGCCGGTTTCTGCCCGTATTGCCGCCGCAGACAGCAGCCCGAGGATGAGCGGCGGGAGCGCCGCCGCTCCTGGGGAAAGCTGATGACCATCGGGGCGGTGGTGCTGCTGGCGCTGCTGGCCTGGGGCATCGCCGCCCTGGCGGCTCATCTGCGCTATACGCCCGGCAGCTTTGCCACCCAGAGCTCCTCCCTCAATTATTCCGACCGCAGCGGCAGCTATGTGCTGGTGCTGCGCTGGGACAGCGGGGAATCGGGCGACCTGGTTTCCCGGGTGATTTCGGAGGGCGAGCAGGGCAGCGCCACGAGCCTTCTCTACGCCTATGACGCCGAAAGCGGAGAGGACCGGCACGCGGCCTTCCTGCGCCGGGTGGAGAGCGTGTCGGTGGAGGCCGTGCCCGCCGCCGGGGCTGAGGCACTGACGCTTGGAAAGCCCGGGCCGGACGGCAGCGCCGTGCGCGGCGTGGAGGCGGGCTACACTGTCCAGAGCGGCACCAACGCCGTCGTCTGGAGTCTCCGGATGAAAAACGGCGACAGCATCACGCTCCGCCACAGTCTCCGCACCGTGCGCCAGCGCTCCCTGAGCTATTCCTGGAAGGATTACGATATGAGCACCCTGGAGAAGCTGGAGGCCTTTCTGGACTCTGTTTCCGGCGGCGTCAACGCCGATACCGTGGCCACGGTCTATCTGCCCCCGGTGCGCTATGAGGGCGGTCTGCATCTGGACAAGCGCGCCTTTGTCTTTGTGGGCAGCAGCGACGGGGAGGAGAGCACCACCTTTACCGACACGGTCTATGTGGACGTGCGCGATCCCCAGATCGCCGAATTCTCCCAGATCCGCTTCCTCGGCGAGAGCGGCGTAGGCCTGAGCGCCCAGGAGGGCGTTATCCTGCGCGGCTGCAGCTTCGAGGGCTGGGAGATCGGCGTGGATTCCCGGGACGGATCCTGGGTGGCCGCCTTTGACTGTGAGTTTGCGGCCAACGGCGTGGGCTTCCGCTTCAACTCCGGCAAATCCAGCCTCTCCTCGCCCACCTATTCCGGCAACCGCTTTGTGGGAAACGGCATCGGCTTCCAGATCCTCAAGACGCCCAGCCGCGTGGTGCTGAGCTTCCCGGGCTGCGTCTTTGAGCGAAACAGCACCGACATTGACAACACCATCTATCAGGGGGTCAACACCAAAGGTGCGACCTTTATCAAAGCCGAGGACTGAGCGGCGGACAAAATTCCAGACATATGGAAAGGGCTGTGCATGTGCACAGCCCTTTTTCCTTTTCAGTTGTCCTTTTCCAGCTCCAGCAGGGTCTGGCGGAAGCCGTAGCGTTCGGCCAGTTCAAAGGCGGCAGCCCGTCCGGCGCCGCTCTTTTTGCCGGTATAACGCGCGCGGATCATGAGGTTTTTGGGGGTGCTGTCGAAGTCGGTAAATTCGATCAGATCCACCGTGTAGCCCCGGTCCTCCAGAATGAGGGAGCGGATGGAATCGGTCAGCAGGGCGGCCATGCGCTCCCGGACGATCCCGTGGCGCATAAAGATGTCCAGCTCGCCGCCCTTGTGCATTGCGGCGTTGATCTCGTGCTGGCAGCAGGGGACGGAGAAGATGCGCTTTGCGCCCTTCTCGATCGCGTAGTGCAGGGCGTAGTCTGTGGCGGTATCGCAGGCGTGCAGCGTCACCACCATGTCCACCTTTTCGCCGTAGAGCACGTCCTTTGACACGTCCGCGTGTACGAAACGCAGACCGTCATAGCCGTACTTTTCGGCGATGGCGTTGCAGTGCTCCACCACGTCCGCCTTCAGGTCATAGCCGATGATTTTCACCTCCATCCCCCGGCGGACGGCGAAATAGTAGTACAGGATAAAGGTCAGATAGCTCTTGCCGCAGCCGAAGTCCAGAATGGTGATGGCTTTTTCCTCACTGTCGGTGAAGGCCTGGTCGATCAGCTCCACGAAGCGGTTGATCTGCCGGTATTGATCATAGCGGGCCTTGACGATCCGGTAGTCCGGCGTGAAGACGCCCAGATCCACCAAGGCCGGGATGGCCTCTCCCTCGCGCAGGAGATACTGCTTTTCCCGGTCATGGCCCTGAATTCCCGCGGGGCGCGGGAGGGCCGCGCCGCCGCTTTTCTTATAGAGCCCGTTCTGGCGCAGGCTGTACTGGGCGGCGCTCTCCTCCGTCACGATCAGCGCCTGGCGGTAGCGCCCGTCCAGCTGGTCGGCGCAGAGGGCCAGCAGGGCCTCGCCCTCCAGATTCTGGTGGAAGGCCTGGGCACCGCGCTGCCGCTCGACCTGGAAGAGGCGCCGCCCCTTGTGCTGCAGCGGGCGGACGGTGAGCTTCTGCTCGGCGCTCTTGTCCAGCGGCTGGCTGAAAACGGCTTTGGAGAGCCTGTCCAGCGCGGCGGAGAGCTCGTTTGTAAGATTCTTTTCCTTCATATCTTATCTTATTGGAACAGGTTCTTGAGCCGCAGGGCGGCGGCCTTGAGCTCGTTTTTGCTGTAGGAGTTGTTCTCGTCGGCCAGCACGGCGGCAACGGCCTCCTTCCCGCTCAGACCCCCGGCCACCATGGCGTCCACCAGCATGGCCTCGGGTGAGACCGTGTGCTCCACCTTGTTGAATACGTATTCGGGCATGACCTCCAACACGATGGCGTATTCGCCCTTGTCATAGTTTCCCTTGGCCAGCAGCTGCTCCTTGACCTCCTCGGGCGTGCCGCGAAAGCTCATCTCATGGAGCTTGGTCATGTCGTTACAGAGGCAGAGGCGCACCCCGGCCTCCGACGAGATGAAGAAGTCCACCAGATCCATGATGCGCTTGGGGGACTCATAGAGCGCGAAGGTGCGCGTGTCGCCCCGGCGCAGCTTCTCCAGGAGCTTCCGCCGCTCGGCGTTTTCCCGGGGGAAGAATCCGTAAAAGGTGAAGGAGCTCAGGTCAAAACCGGAGATGGCCAGCGCGTTTACCGCGGCGCAGCAGCCGGGGATGCCCACCACACGGATACCCTCCTCTACGGCGGCCTTGATGAGTTCGTTGCCAGGGTCGGAAATGCAGGGCGTGCCCGCGTCGGTGATGACCGCCACGCTCCTGCCCGCTTTCATCTCATTGATGAAGTATTTGGCTTTGCCGTACTCATTGAACTTGTGGTTGGACACCAGCTTGTTTTTGATGCCGAGCTTGTTTAATAGCACCATGGAGCGGCGCGTATCCTCCGCCGCGATGATGTCCGCCTCCGTCAGGATCTGCATGCCCCGGGGGGACATGTCCCGGGAGTTGCCGATGGGCGTGGCGACGATATATAAGGTTCCGGCAGTGATTTCGTCCATAAGAGCCTCCGTGCATCTGTTCAGTCTGACGATTCAGTATATCTTATTCTCTGCTGTTTGACAATAAAAAACGGAGGCGGCGCCTCCGTTTTTCGGCACGATCAACTCTCAGAGCTGAGCCATTTCGTCACGACCTGCAGATCCACACCCAGACCGTCGGAGAGGAAGGAAGCCATCTCGTTGAGATTCAGCTCCTGCATTCGGGCAAAGTTGCCCTTACCGGTCAGATCGGCATCGTTGGTGCGGCCCTCGATATAGCCGCAGTCATAACACATAAGAAGGGGAATTTTCCGATGGGAGTCGACCGTGAGCTCCCGGCCGCAGCGGGGACATTTCATGGCGTTTCGCCTCCTGTGCTGATTTTCGCTTTCGCTGTCACCATGTTACTGCAGAATGCGTGACTTTTCAAGCAGAAAGTATAGTCATACGGACGGTTAGAATTCTCGAACATGACGCTTGACAAATACCCCGCGGGGGTATATTATATGCCCGAAAGCGAGGGAGAGAAGAATGGAAGAAAAATGCTGCTGTGCACCGGCGGAAGGCGAAGGAGAAAACAGCCTGCACCGGACGAAGGAGCGCTCCCCGGAGGAGTACAAGGCCCTCTGCAACCGGCTCAGCCGGATCGAGGGGCAGATCCGCGGCCTGCGCGGTATGCTGGACCGGGGCGCCTACTGCCCCGACATTCTGGCGCAGGCGGCCGCTGCCAACGCGGCGCTCAACGCCTTCAGCCGGGAGCTCCTCAGTCAGCACATCCGCTCCTGCGTGGTGAACGACGTGCGCGCCGGCAACGACGCGGTCGTGGACGAGCTGCTGGACACGCTGCAGAAGCTGATGAAATAAGGTGAGGGAATGAAACAATACAACGTAACGGGCATGAGCTGCGCGGCCTGCTCGGCGCGGGTGGAAAAGGCGGTCGGCGCGGTACCGGGGGTCACGGCCTGCTCGGTGAGCCTGCTGACAAACTCCATGGGCGTAGAGGGAACGGCCGACGAAAAGAGCATCGTGGCCGCGGTGGAGGCCGCGGGCTACGGCGCCAGCCCCAAGGGAGCGGAGAAACGCGTTGCTGCGCCGGACGCGGATGAGCTGGCAGACCATGAGACGCCGAAGCTGCTGCACAGGCTTGCGTATTCCGTGGGCTTCCTGCTGGTGCTGATGTACTTCTCCATGGGCCACAGCATGTGGGGCTGGCCGCTGCCGAAGTTTTTCGACGGAAACCACGTGGCCATGGGGCTTGTGCAGCTGCTGCTTGCCGTGACCGTCATGGTCATCAACCAGAAATTCTTCATCAGCGGCTTCAAGGGCCTCATCCACCGGGCACCCAACATGGATACGCTGGTGGCCCTGGGCTCTTCTGCAAGCTTCCTTTACAGCGTCTATGCCCTCTTTGCCATGACGGACGCCCAGCTCCGGGGCGGGGCCGATGCCGCAATGCCCTGGATGCATGAGTTTTACTTTGAGTCCGCTGCCATGATCCTGGCGCTCATCACCGTGGGCAAGACTCTGGAGGCCAGAAGCAAGGGCAAGACTACCGACGCCCTCAAGGGCCTGATGAAGATCGCTCCCAAAACCGCGACGCTGCTCATAAACGGGCAGGAGAAAACTGTCCCCATCGAGCAGGTCAAGGAGGGCGATGAGTTCGTGGTGCGCCCCGGGGAGAGTATCCCTGTGGACGGCCTGGTGCTGGAGGGCGGCAGCGCGGTGGACGAATCCGCGCTCACCGGGGAGAGCATCCCCGTGGACAAGGCGGAGGGAGACCGTGTCTCCGCCGCCACCATCAACCGGGAGGGCTACCTGCACTGCAGAGCCACCCGCGTGTGCGAGGACACCACGCTGAGTCAGATCATCCGCATGGTCTCGGACGCGGCGGCCACCAAGGCGCCCATCGCCAAGATCGCGGACAGGGTCTCCGGCGTGTTCGTGCCGGTGGTCATGTCCATTGCCCTGGTGACGACGCTTGTCTGGCTGCTGCTGGGGCGGGAGATCGGCTTTGCCCTGGCACGGGGCATCTCCGTGCTGGTGATCAGCTGCCCCTGCGCGTTGGGGCTTGCCACGCCCGTGGCCATCATGGTGGGTAACGGCGTCGGCGCAAGGCAGGGCGTTCTCTTCAAGACCGCCGCCGCGCTGGAGGAGACCGGCCGCATCGACATTGTGGCCCTGGACAAGACCGGCACCATCACCGCCGGCGAGCCGAAGCTGACCGATCTGCTGCCCGCCGAGGGCGTGACGGAGCAGGAGCTTCTGCGTCTGGCCGCCGCGCTGGAGAGCCGGAGCGAGCATCCGCTGGCCCGGGCCGTCCTGCAGGGGGCCGAGGCGCGGGACATTGTGCCTGAGGCAGTCGAGGACTTTCAGGCCCTGCCCGGAAACGGACTGCGCGCTTCACTCGCAGGCGAAAGACTCACCGGCGGCAGCAGAGCCTATATGGAAAAACAGACCGCGCTGCCTGCCGCCGCTTTGCAGCAGGCGGACGCGCTGGCCTCCGCGGGAAAGACACCGCTGTTCTTCTCCCGCAACGGCCAGTTCCTCGGGATCATCGGCGTGGCGGACGTGATCAAGCCCGACAGTGCCCGGGCGGTGCAGGAACTGAAAAACCTGGGGATTAAAGTTGTTATGTTAACCGGAGATAACGCCCGCACTGCCGAAGCCATCGGCCGTGAGGCGGGGGTGGACCGGGTGATTGCGGGTGTGCTGCCCGACGGAAAGGAGAGCGTGATCCGCTCCCTGCAGGAGCTGGGCAGGGTCGCCATGGTGGGCGACGGCATCAACGACGCCCCGGCCCTGACCCGCGCGGACATGGGCATCGCCATCGGCGCAGGTGCGGACATCGCCATCGACGCGGCGGACGTGGTGCTGATGCACTCGAACCTGGCGGATGTGCCGGCGGCGATCCGCCTGAGCCGGGCCACGCTGCGCAACATCCACGAGAACCTGTTCTGGGCCTTTTTCTACAACGCTGTCTGCATCCCCGTGGCCGCGGGCTGCTTTGCCTGGGCGGGACTCACGCTCAATCCCATGCTGGGGGCCGCGGCCATGAGCCTCTCCAGCTTCTGCGTTGTGTCCAACGCTCTGCGGCTGAACCTGTTCAAAATGCATGACGCGAGTCATGATAAGCCCCGCAAGGGAAAAGAAATCGAATTGCCTGTCGAAACGACAAAGGAGGAAAACAATATGACGACTACCTTGAAGATCGAGGGCATGATGTGCCCCCACTGCGAAGCCCGCGTCAAGAAGGCGCTGGAGGCGCTGGACGGCGTGGAGGAGGCCGTGGTAAGCCATGTGAGCGGCACCGCCGTCGTCACCGGCACCGCGGACTTCGAGACCATGAAGGCCGCCGTTGAGGCCCAGGACTACAAGGTGCTGGGATAAAGGACTGCACACAGCAAAACGCGCCTCCGGGATTCACCCGGAGGCGCGTTTTGTCAGCAGGGGCTTTGCTGCTCTTTGGCGTTGTGCCGCAGGAGCTTTCCCCGCGGCTTCGGCAGCTCCGCCAGGAGGATGGCGGAGAGGATCAGAATGCCGCCGACAAGGCTCTTTGCGGTGAAGGGCTCGTGCAGGAAAACGATGCCGAGGCACGAGGCCACCATCGGGTTCAGTGCGCAGAAAAGGCCCGTTTTCTCAGCACTGGTCCCACTCTGGGCCACGGGCTGCAGTGTGAAGCCAAAGCCCGTGCACACGATGGTGAGCATGCCGATCCCCACCCACTCCGCGGCGCTGTCCGGCAGGCGGGGCGACTCCGTCAGAAAGCTCGCAGCAAGGCTCAAAGCGGCGATGGTGGCCACCTGCACAATGCCCGCCGCCAGCGTGTCGATCCCGCTGTGGCTGAGCCGGTCGGTCACAAGGATTGTGCACGCGTAGAGCAGGGCTGCCAGCAGGCACCATCGCTCGCCCGCGCCGAAGCCCAGGCCGCCGCCCAGGGTCAGAACGGCCACGCCGCCGAAGCCCAGCAGCACCGAGCCGATCACCTTCCCCTCCGGCAGGCGTCGTTTCCGGAGTGCCTGCAGCAGGGGAACGAGCACGATCGCCGTGTTGACCAGGAAGGAGGCGCTGCCGGAGGCCATGCGCTTGAGGCCGCTGAGCTCCGCCGTCATCACCAGAAAGTACATGCCGCCCATGACCATGCCTGCCGCCACGGTGTTCTTCCGCAGATGCGTCAGACGCGGGAAGAACAGAAGTCCCAGCAGCACAGTGGCCAGCGTAAAGCGTACGCCCAGCAGATTGAACATGTCCATGCCTTTCAGGATAAGCTTGGAAAACAGATAACTGCTGGCCCGCGCGGTGATCACCCCCGCCAACAACAGCTCCGCCGCCCTCGGCGTCAGTGCGCTCTTTTTCATGTCCGTTCCTCCAGGATCGTTTCTTGACACGTAGTATAGCCCTGTGCTATCCTTGCATAAAGCGAGAGATAATCAAGAAGTTATTGATAAAAGATCAAGAAAGGAACACGGAGATGGACACGGAAAAATGCGCGGCGCTATTGTGCGTGCTGGACTGCGGCAGCATCACCGCAGCGGCGGAGAAGCTGGGCTATACCGTCTCGGGCGTCAGCCGGATGATGGCCGCGCTGGAGGCGGAGAGCGGTTTTCCGCTGCTGGTGCGCGGCAGAAACGGCGTCACGGCGACGGAGGACTGCGAAAGGCTCCTGCCGACAGTGAAGGAGCTTGCGCGCCTGGGGGAGCTGTATGCCGCGCGCAGCGGCGCGGTGCGCGGTCTGGAGAGCGGCGTCATACGGGTCGGCAGCGTCTACAGCGCCTATTATGACTGGCTGGCACTGGCTGTCGCGGGATTTTCCGCCCGGCATCCGGGGCTGGAGATCCGCTTTCTCATGGGCAGCAGCAGCGAATTCTACGTGCTCCTGGCCGAGCACGCTGTGGACTTCTGTATTGTGAGCCGCCGGGAGGGGGACTATGACTTCTACCCGCTGCGGCGCGACCCGCTGATGGCCTGGGTGCCGGAGCGCCACCCCCGGGCGAAGGAGGGCTGTTATCCGCTGGCGGATTTTGAGAAGGATCCCTACATCGACACCTATCCCGGCCAGGAGACGGATAACAACCGGGCCTTCCGGGCATACGGCCTTGCACCCCGGGGGCGTTTTCTCTCGGTGGATATTCACGCCACCCGAGCCATGGTGGCGGCCGGTCTGGGCGTGAGCTTCAATAACGCCATTCTGGCCCATGATCTGGACCTTCGCGGTATCGCGGCTCTGCCGACCAGCCCCCTATGTGAGGTGGAAATCGGGATCGCCGCGCCGCGAAAGGCGGAGCGTTCGCCCGCCGCCGAGGCTTTTTTGAATGAGGTGATGAAAAACCGGCTTTCCTCGCTGCCTAAGATTTAATACTAATTTCTAATAAGAAGCTTTAAAAAGATTCCGAGGCAGAATTGTGCC
>CAMKAP010000048.1 GCA_946410505.1 uncultured Clostridia bacterium | reverse complement strand
ATCCCCTCTTCACGTTCAATCTCAGCCGATTTTTAAACCGATTGAAGGTTTTAAAATCGGCCGCTTTCAGTGTGTCGACATTTTGTCGGCACGCTGAAAGGGTCGGGGCACCCCGTCCCTGTATTATTATATTTGATATTTTTTGACGAAAGACGCCGGCTGCGGTATACTGGACAAAAAAGAGAGAAAACGAGGCGGTTTGGATGGAGAGACTGTATACTGCGGCCGGGAAAAATCTCCCTGCCGTGCCGTGGGAGCGATACCCCCGGCCCCAGCTTCGCCGGGCGGACTGGCTCTGCCTGAACGGAGACTGGGAGCTGCACTGGGGCAGTAAGCGCGGAACGATCCGCGTCCCCTTCTGCCCGGAGAGTCTGCTGAGCACGGTGGAGAATCCGCCCGCCGTCGGGCAGGAAATGCAATACAGCCGTCCTTTCTCAGTCCCCGAGAGCTGGCGCGATCGCCGCGTGCTGCTGCACTTCGGCGCGGTGATGCGCGACTGCCGGGTGTTTGTAAACGGAAAGCCGCTGTGCCGCCACGAAAACGGCTATCTCCCCTTCACTGTGGACATTACCGACGCGCTGCGGCCAGGGGAAAATGAGCTGTGTGTTTCGGTCGTCAACGACCTTGATCACCGCTGGCCCTGGGGCAAGCAGACGCACAAGCGGGGCGGCATGTGGTATACGCCCTGCTCCGGCATCTGGCAGAGCGTCTGGCTGGAGCCGGTACCGGAGGCATATGTGAAGGAGCTGGAGATCCGGACCGGGGAAAGCTGGGCGGAGATCCGGGCGCTCGGCGTGCGCGAGGGCTGCGTGACGCTGCAGGGGCAGGATTACCCGCTCCGGGACGGCGCGGCCCGCATCGAGCTTAGCTCTCCCCGGCTCTGGAGCCCGGAGGACCCGTATCTATATCCATTTGAACTCCGCAGCGGCGGAGACCGGGTCGAATCCTATTTCGCCCTGCGCACACTCTCGACGGAGACCGTGAACGGCATCCCCCGCCTGTGCCTGAACGGCAAGCCCTATTTCTTCAACGGGCTTCTGGATCAGGGCTACTGGAGCGACGGGCTCTATACCCCGGCCGTGCCCGAAGCCTATGAGCAGGACATCCTGGCCATGAAATCTCTGGGCTTCAACACCCTGCGCAAGCACATCAAAATCGAGCCGGAGCAGTTTTACTATGACTGTGACCGACTGGGGATGATCGTGTTTCAGGACATGGTGAATAACGGTGAATATGCCTACATCCGCGATACGGTGCTGCCCACGCTGCATTTTCAGAAGCACGGGGACAGACGGCTGCACCGCGACAAGCTGAGCCGGCGCATCTTTCTCGAGAGCATGGACGCCACGGTGCGTCTGCTGCGCAATCACCCCTGTATCTGCCTCTGGACCATTTTCAACGAGGGCTGGGGCCAGTTTCTGGCCGACGAGGCTTATGACCGCCTCAAGGCGCTGGACGATACGCGCTTTATCGACGCCACCTCCGGCTGGTTCCACCAGAAGAAGAGCGACGTGGACAGTCTGCACATCTATTTTGACCCGCTGCATCTGGGAAAGCTCCCGCTGCCCCAGTTTCTCAGCGAGTTCGGCGGCTTCGTATGGAAGCTGCCGGAGCACAGCTTCAACCGGGAAAAGACCTACGGCTACCGCAAATACGAGGACCGGGAAAGCTTTGTGGCCGCCCTGCGCGCCCTCTTTGGTGAAGAGCTGCCGCCGCTGGTGCGCGCGGGGCTGTGCGCGGCGGTCTACACCCAGGTCTCCGACGTGGAGGATGAGACCAACGGGTTTCTGACTTTTGACCGAGCCGTAATAAAACTTAGGCCGGAGGAGCTGCGGGATCTTTGCGATGACCTGCAGGAGATTGTAAAGGAGGGCTGCCTGTGAAAAAAGAAAAAAATGGCGCCATGGCGGCGCTGTTTGTGCTGGTCCTCTGTCTCGGTGTAGCGACCGGTGTACTCGCCGCCCGGATCACGGAGGCCCGCCGGGCGAATGCCCCTGTCTCCACACAGGAGACCGTTGAGGCGGCGGAGCCCACGCCGGAGCCGATCCCCTCTGTCTCGCCGGAGGACTGCGGGCATCCGGCCTATGAACATGGGACATGTGTGCTCTGCGGCCAGGTTTGTGAGCACCCCTTCCACGACACGGATGGCTTCTGCCTCCTCTGCGGCGAGAAAGTGGTGCACCACTATTTCAGCGGCGTATGTAGCTGCGGCAGAACGCCGGATCTGTACACCTCGCTGCTGCCGGAGCGTTTTTACGAGCCCTGCGAGCAGGCGGGCAGCGTCCGCGCCTGGAGCTACGAGACCAGTGTATGGGGCCGCGGGCTGCCGGCGGAGATGCACGTGAGCATTTATCTGCCCTGCGGCTATGACCCGGCACAGCAGTATAACGTTCTGGTACTGCTCCACGGTCTGCGCGCCACGGAGGAATCCTGGCTTACGACGCAGCTGGAGCTTGCAGACGGGCGCTTTTTCGAGATGCGCTGGATCTATGACCGCATGATCGAGGAAAAGATCATCGAGCCGCTGATCATCGTCTCGGCCTCCCAGTATCTCTACACGCAGAACGACTACTTCAAAAGCAGCTATGAACAGATGGCGGCGGAGCTGCAGGACGTCATTCTCCCCTACACCGCCTCCAATTTCAGCACCTATGCCGCCACGGGGGATCCTGATTCCCTGATCCTTGCACGGGATCACTTCGCCCTCGGGGGCAACTCCTGGGGCTCCTATTACACCTACGACACCGGCATGTGCCAGAGCCTGCCCTATTTTTCCAGTTTTCTCTGCTTCTCCGGCGACGCGGCCACCGGCTGGATCGTGGAATCGCTGGAGTCCGAGCGGCTGCGGGATTACCCGATCCGGCTCTACTACTCCGCCGCCGGCGAAACCGACGTGGCGCGAAAAGGTGAGGAGGGCTGCTTCTACAACGTCGTGCCCCGGGTGGAGCGCCTTCACGACGGGGAAAACGCCTTCTATCACGTCTGCGAGGGCGGACACGACTGGGGAACCTGGTCCATTGAGATCTACAACGCCCTGCAGTTTCTGTTTCCGGGCTGGCCGGAAAGCTTCTGAAAAAACAGGTGAAATTTGTCTTTCACCGTAGTATACTGAAGACAGCAAGAAATCAAATAGATAATCTTAGGAGGTACGCCATGAATCTGTTAAACGTTCTGCTCAAATCCCTGCTCACCGACAGCGCGGTAACCGCGCTGGCCAAGAAGACCGGGCTCAGCTCCGCCATGCTCAAGAAGCTGCTGCCCCTGGCCATTCCCCTGCTCCTCAAGGCTCTGACCAACAACGCCTCCTCCCAGAGCGGCGTCCAGTCCCTGCTGGGCGCGCTGACGCAGCACACCAGTACCAAATCCATGCCCGAGCAGATCAGCGACGCTGACCTTGTCGACGGCAGCAAGATCCTGGGCCACATCCTCGGCAGCGCGGCGCCCGCCGAATACCAGAATCTGGCCGCGCAGACCGGCCTGAACGCAAACCAGGTCAGCTCCGCCCTCTCCGGCATCGCCCCCGCCCTCCTCAGCGGTCTGTCCGCCGCCACCGCCTCCTCCGGCGCTGTCGGCAAGGTCGACCTGTCTGACGGGCTCGATCTGGGCGATGTGATGGCCATGCTGGGCGGCGCATCGCAGTCTGCCTCCTCTCCCGCCGGCGGTCTCCTGGGCTCCCTGCTGGGCGGCAGCCAGAGCAGCGCCTCTCCCATGGGCGGCCTTCTGGGCTCTCTGCTGGGAAGCGGCATTCAGGAGAGCGACAACAGCCTCAACGGCAATGCCCTGATGAGCGCGCTGCTGGGCGCCATGAAGTAAAGAAGGTACGCCATGGCTGCAAAAAAAGTCGGCGAACTGATCAAAGAGGCCCGCACCAACGCGAAACTCAGCCAGGCAGCGCTGGCTGAGCAGGTGGGGCTGAGCGCCGCGGACATCGGCAAGGCCGAGCGCGGCGAGAAAGAACTGAGCCAGACCGTGCTGAAAGCCATCGCCAAAGCTACGGGCGTTACCCAGAAATCCCTGCTGGAGGCCCCGAAGGGCGGCGCCGCCGCGGCGAGCAGCAGTGCGAAAAAAACGACTACAGCCAAGACCTCTGCGGCAAAGGCCGCCGCAGCGAAGAAGGCCTCTGCCGGTACGGCTGCCAAAAGCACCGCAGTGGAGCTGACAAGCGCGGAAAAGACCATGCTCAACGCCTACCGCAAGGCCGACGCGGAGACCCGCAAGGCGGCGCTCAAGCTCTTAAAAGGCGAACAGGACCCGGACATTCTCTCCACCCTCATTCAGAGCTTCATGGGCGGCAGCGGCAATGGCGGCGATCTGGGCGGCGGGCTTCTGAGTCTGCTGGGCAACCTCGGGAAGAAATAAGTGGCGCAGCGCACGATCCATTATCTGCTGGGTGAGCTGCTGCTGCGACAGTGCCCGGCCCGGGACCGGAAGCGCTTCCTGCTGGGCTGCATCCTGCCGGACGCTTTTGCCGATCTGTCCGAGCGGGCCTTGACGCACTTCACCAACCGCTCCGTCCCAGGCTACATGTATTTTGACTTTGACGCCTTTCGGGAGCGCTTCGGCGAAAAGATGGCGGCGGACGATCTGTATCTGGGCTATTACATGCACCTGGTAGAGGACAATTTCTACCGTGTCTTCTTCCGGCAGCGGGTGGGCATCGCCATTGACAACCAGAAGCCGGAGCAGGTGCGGCGTCTTCACCGGGACTATACGCTCTTAAACGCCTATATCGTTGAGCGGTACGGGCTTTCAAACGAAGTGGAGCCCCCGGCGGATTTTGAGTCAGAGCCGCTGGCTAAAGTCGCACATTTTGATCTGGACGGCTTCCTCGCCGAATTTGACGGGGATTTTACCCGTCAGGCGGAGGGCGAGACCCATTATCTCACGGAGGCTGTGCTGGAAGAATTCCTGGGTCTGTATTACGAGCCCTGCCTGCTGGAACTGCGCACAGTGATGCGCGGCGGCAGCGGTCTGATCGCGCGGGACATGGCCTGGACCAAGCCATAACAAAAATAGTAGGGGATGTGAAAAACGAGTTTTTTCACATCCCCTATTTTTTTACAAAGCGCAGGCTTAGCGGCGAAGAGGAAAAAATAACGCGGTCGCTCGAGGGGCGGATGCAAAGGCCGCCCCTCGTTCTGTCCGCGTTATTTTACTGTCATGCAGCGCAGGGCGTTGAGGATCGCAAGGATCAATACGCCCACATCGCCGAACACGGCAAACCACATGTTGGCAAGCCCCAGCGCGCCGAGGGCCAAAATCACGAGCTTGACGCCGAGAGCAAAGACAATGTTCTCGTTCACGATGCGCATGGTCTTGCGGGCGATCCGTACCGCCAGCGGCAGGCGGGAGGGCTTGTCGTCCATCAGCACGATGTCCGCCGACTCGATGGCGGCGTCGCTGCCCAGCGCCCCCATGGCGATACCCACGTCCGCGCGCATCAGCACCGGGGCGTCGTTGATGCCGTCGCCCACATAGGCAAGCTTCCGGCCCGCATCCAACAGCGCTTCCACCTGCTCCACCTTCTGAGCCGGAAGTAGCTCGGGCAGGCACCGGTCGATACCGAGCTGCTGCGCCACATGCCCGGCCACGGCAGCCTTATCGCCGGAGAGCATCACGGTCTCGCGCACGCCCAGGTCCCGGAGCGCACCAATGGCCGCGGCGGCATCGTCCTTGAGCTGATCGTTGATGACGATATGCCCCAGATACTCGCTGCCTCTGGCGATGTGGATCACCGTGCCCAACAGGTGGCAGTCGTGATAGTCGGCTTGCACCTGCTCCATGAGGCCGGCGTTTCCCACATAATAGGTCTCGCCGTCCACCACGGCGCGAATGCCGCGGCCTGCCAGCTCCTCGATCTCGCCCAGGCGGCTTTTGTCGATGTCGCCCGCATGGGCCTGCAGAATGGCTCTCGGCGGCGGCCGCAATGTCCAGGAGCTCCTCAGGGGAAATCTCCCGGGGGTGCACCGCCTCCACGGCAAAGCGGCCCTGCGTCAGGGTGCCGGTTTTATCGAAGCAGACGGTGTCCACCTTTGAAAGGGTCTCCAGCTCGTTTGCGCCCTTGATCAGGATACCCTGCCGGGCTGCGCCGCCGATGCCGCCGAAGAAGGACAGCGGGACGGAGACCACCAGCGCGCAGGGGCAGGATACCACCAGGAAGATGAGCGCGCGCTCAATCCACTCTCCCCAATTGCCCACGAAGAGAGGCGGCACCAGGGCAAGCACCAGCGCTCCGATCACCACCACCGGGGTATACCAGCGGGCGAAGCGGGTGATGAAGCTCTCCACCCGTGCCTTCTTCTCGGCAGAATTCTCCACCAGCTCCAGAATGCGGGCAACCGTGCTCTCGGCATAGATGCTGTCGGTGCGCACCTTGAGAAGCCCCGTGAGGTTGATGGAACCGGAGATCACCCGGTCGCCCACATTCACATCCGCGGGCATGCTCTCGCCGGTGAGGGCGGCGGTGTCCACGCTGCCGGAGCCCTCCAGCACGATACCGTCCAGTGGAATGCGCTCGCCCGGCCGGATGACGATGGTCTCCCCCAGCGCCACCTCCTCCGGGTCCACATCCTCTTCGGCGCCGTCACGCAGGACCGTTGCGCTGTCGGGGCGGATGTCCATGAGCGCTGCAATGGACTTGCGGCTGCGGCCAACGGCGATGGACTGGAACAGCTCGCCGATCTGATAAAAGAGCATGACCGCCGCGGCCTCGGGGTACTCCGCGATGGCGAAGGCGCCCAGCGTGGCAACGGCCATGAGAAACTTCTCGTCAAAAACCTGCCCGTGCCCGATGTTGCGCAGGGCGCTCCAGAGTACGTCGTAACCGATCACCAGGTAGGGCAGGGCAAAGGCCAGGGCTTTCCACAGCCCCTCGACAGGCAGCAGCGCCGCCGCAGCCAGCAGCACGGCTGCGGCGATGATGCGTATAAGCGTTTTTTTCTGCTTCCGTGTCATGGGCTTACTTGAGGATGACCCGGCAGTCGGGCTCCACCCTGGCGATGCACTTGACGGCGGCCTGCACGACCTGGTCAAACACCTCGTCTTCTGCCTCGATGCTCATTTTCTGGGTCATAAAGCTCACGCTGGCATTCTTCACGCCGGGCAGCTTCTGAATGGCCGCCTCCATTTTCGCCGCGCAGTTGGCGCAGTCCAGATCCTCCAGCTTGAAAACCTTTTTCATGTCCTTTACTCCTTTTCCAAATAATCCTCCATGAGGTGGTCGAAGCCCTGGGCGATGATGGTGCGCACATGATCATCCGAGAGGAAATAGTAGATGGTCTTGCCGTCCCGCCGCTTGCCTACCAGGTCCGCGTCCTTCAGGATGCGCAGCTGGTGAGAAATGGCCGACTGCGTCATGCCCAACAGCTCCGCGATGGCGCAGACACACATCTCCGACTCAAAGAGCGCGAAGAGGATCTTGCAGCGGGTAGTGTCCCCGAAGATCTTGAACAAATCGCTCAGGTCGCTCAGCAGTTCATCCGTGGGCAGATCCCTGCGGACCCGTTTCAGGATCTCCTCGTGATTGTGCTCCATCGCTTGCGCCTCCATTCATATGAACATCTGTTCATATGTTAGCATACAGGCTCCCCTCTGTCAAGGTTTTCTTTGAAAGAAACGGCGGGCCGCCCGAATGGGCGGCCCGTGTGGGTCTGATATTTTTATTTCCCTTTGGCAAGAGCCTTCTGCAAGAAGCGCTCGCTGTCGATGACGAAGCGCTCATGCCGGCCCTCGCCGATCAGCTCCTCACCCGCATAGGCTCTGACAGAGAAGCTGAGACGCCTGCGGTCAATGTCTGTGAGCTCCGCCTCGGCGCGTACCGTCATGCCGACGGGGGTCGCCGCCAGGTGGGAAACCTCGATCCGGGTGCCGACGGTGCCCTGCCCCTCGTCCAGGTATGGCTGCACGGTCTCCAGCGCCGCCTTTTCCATCAGGGCGATCATACAGGGCGTGGCAAACACGGGCAGCGCCCCGCTCCCCGCCGCGGCAGCGGTATTCTCCGGCACAACTTTCACCGTGGCCTTGCCCCGGAGGCCGACCGTGAGCGGCATTACTTCAGCGCTCCCTTGATCACGTCGGACAGCAGGTGGATGCCCTTGACGATGCGGTCGTCAGAGGAGCAGGAGTAATTGAGGCGCATGCCGTTGTTGACATCGCCATTGGGATAGAAGCCGGAGCCGGGCACGAAGGCCACCTTGTTCTCCAGCGCGATGGCCGCGAGATCGCGGGTGTTCACATAGTCGGGCAGCTCCACCCAGGTAAAGAGGCCGCCGTCGGGGTCGGTGAATGTCGCCTCCTCGGGGAAGCACTCGCGCATCGTGTCGATCATCAGGCCGCAGCGATGCTTGTACACGGGCAGGATCTTGGCCACATGGGCGTCGATGTCGAACATATCCAGATACTTGGAGATGACCATGGCGTTGATGGTCGCCGTCTGCAGCACAGACGCCTGGGCGATCAGGTTGACCTTTTCGATGATCTCCTCATTGGCGCAGATCCAGCCGAGGCGGAAGCCGGGAGAGAGGATCTTGGAGAAGGTGCCGAAATAGATGATGAGGCCCTTGTCATCCATGCTCTTGAGCGCGGGCTGGAACTCACCCTTGAAGCGCAGGTCGCCGTAGGGGTTGTCCTCGATGGCGGGCACGCCGTACTTGCCGATGATCTCCATAAACTGCTTGCGGCGCTCCAGCGGCCAGGTGCGGCCGGAGGGGTTCTGGAAGTCGGGGATGATGTAGATGAGCTTGACGTTCTCGGTGGTGGCGAGGACGCGGTCCAGCTCCTCCATGATCATGCCGTTTTCATCGGTGGGGACGGTGACGAAATTGGGCTGGTACTGCTTGAAGGCGTTGATGGCGCCCAGATAGCTGGGGCTCTCCAGCACCACCACGTCACCCGGGTTCAGAAACAGCTTGCCGATGAAGTCCAGACCCTGCTGGCTGCCGGCGGTCAGGATCACATGGTCGGGGTCGCTGTGGATGTTGTTCTTTGCGGCCATGCGGTTGACGATGTGCTTTCTCAGCGGGGCATAGCCCTCGGTCTGGCCGTACTGCAGCGCGGCGCGGCCGTTTTCCTGCATCACAGCGTCAAAGGCAGTCTGAATGTCTTCCACCGGGAACAGCTCGGGCGCGGGCAGGCCGCCGGCGAAGGAAATAATGTCAGGCTGGGCGGTGAGCTTCAAAAGCGCACGGATATCGGAGGCTTTGATGCCGCTCATTCTGTCGGAAAAATTGACCATGTTGTTCTCCTCCTGTTTTTATTCTTTAAATTGCTGATTGGTTATTTTATTATATCTCATTTTTTTCCTGCTGTAAACAGGCGCGGATCGTTATTTTCTTCGCAGAAGCTTTGCCAGCAGCGATTTTTTCTCTTCCTTTTCGGGGATCTGGGCCAGCGCGGTCCAGGCCTCCGGTCCCAGGTACCTGAGCACCGCCACCTGCGGCTCCATGTCCGGCGTGACGCGGAGGGTGTCGGTATCGTAGTAGTGGATAAACTCCGGCGACTCAAAATGATAGGCGAAATCCCGGATCATCTCCAGCCGGTGGCCGCCCCGGTTCCCGTCCCGATAGTGCATGGGGATGATGACCTTGGCCATGATCTCGTCTGTGACACGCTTGGCCTCCTGGGAGGGCAGCGCCGTGGCGGAGCCCGCGCAGATCATGCACACATCCGCCCCGTAGAGCCGGCTGATCTGCCCGCCGTCCAGCTGGGTGCCAAGGTCGGCCATGTGCACGAGCTTAAGGCCCTCCGCCTCCAGGATGTGGATGTCGCAAAAGCCGCGCCAGTTGCCCAGCTTGAACTCATGGGGCACACGCAGCGTGGAGATTGCAAAGGGGCAGTCCGACTCCGGCCGGCCGCTCAGCTGTACGCCCTCGCGGTAATTATGGCCGAAATGCTCATGGCTTATGAGCAGCTTGTCCGCCCGGACGCGCAGCTTGGGGTAGCCGTTGGTGTAGTCGGCATTGTAGGGGTCGATGAGCACGGTGTAGCCCTTGTGGGTGACGGCAAAGCAGGCGTGCCCCAGCCATTGGATGGTCATGTTAAGTACCTCTCATAAAAAATGCAGATAAACAGACTTGTGCGTATTTTTCATGCTGATGTATTTACGATCTCGCTCGATGCGCCCCCATTCTTTCTTTTCGGATCTTGTCCGAAAAGAAAGAACGCGCCGCGCGCCGGTACAAGATAGAAAAGGGCGCTTTCATAGACGCCGTGCTTCCTGCGCCTCGCCGTTCGCGCGTTGCTTCGCTTCCGCTCGCGGCGCTCCGGAGCGGCCTGGTCTGCCTGGAACCATGTACTAACCTTCCATCACATGCAGCGCGCGGATTTCCGGGTTTTTGATCCGCTCCTGCACGGCGAAGGCGTGGGGCTCCAGGAAGTCCTGCTCTCCGTCGCTGAGGCCCTGCTCACGCAGGACCGCGATCACATTGGCGCAGATATCCTCCACCACGTCCTGCTTGACGCGGCGGCCGGATGCATCGTTCTCCCCTGTGAGCAGATAAGTGAAGGCGTCGCACATTCCCGAGAGGAGCGGCAGCTTCTCCATACCCCGCAGGGCCCATTTGTAATAGGGCATGTGCGCGTGATTCAGCAGGTAAATGGCGCCGCAGCCCTCCCGCACGAACTCCGCCAGCGCCAGCATGGCCGCCCCTTCCTCGCCGTGGCGCAGACAGCGGGCATAGTTATACTGGCCGGACTGGGCCATGCCGATCAGCCGGGCGGCCAGCTTCTTTTTCCTCACATCCTCCGGCATGCCGTGCAGGAGCCGCTCCCGCACCGCGGAAAAAGCCCCCAGATCGTCGCGGAAGATTTCGCCGTTCGTCGCCTCGGCCAGGGCCCAGGAGGGAAGCGCCAGCCATTCCTGCCAGCTGCGCGGCGCGCTCTCGCTCCCCAGATAACGGCGGTAAAAAAAGCC
>CAMKAP010000047.1 GCA_946410505.1 uncultured Clostridia bacterium | reverse complement strand
TCTCGATCTCGTTCATCTCCAGGGAGCTGAGCAGCACGCGCTTTCCGGCCTTGGCCGCGTTGACGCAGAACGTGAGGGCCAGGATGGATTTGCCGACCGAGGGCCGCGCGCCGATGGCCACATACTCGCCGCCGCTCAGGCCGCCCAGCTTGTTGTCCAGGGTCGCGATACCGCTGAGGATCCGCTTGTTCGGCTCGCCCTCCCGCTGCTGGCTGCTGTCGATCTGGACGTAGGTGTTCAGCACGGCGTCCCGCATGGAGATCAGCCTGTGCATCTCGCCGGAGCGCACATCCCGCAGGGTTCTGGCAGCCCAGTCCCGGACATCGTCTGCGCTGTCCAGTGATCCGGCCTTCTCCATCAGCTCCTTGCCGATGGTGTAGAGCTGCCGGCGCATGGCGCATTCCCGGACGATGCGCAGGTACTGCTCGGCCTGAGACGGCATGAAGCCGATGTCCATGCACTCCATCAGGTAGGCCGTGCCGCCGATGCCTTCCAGCAGCTTGTGCTTGCCCAGCCAGTCGTCCACGGTGATCATGTCGACCGGCGTTTCGCTCTTCTGCAGATCCAGCAGGCCGCGGTGGATCGTCTGGTTCCGCTGGTCGTAGAAGAGATCCGTCGGCACCTCTGCGATCAGCTTGAGGTACTTCGGCGCGTCCTGCAGCGCCAGGCCGATCAGGCTTTTCTCCGCCTCCACGTTGAAGAAAGCGTTCGGAGGCGCGAGCAAGGCGTTATTCATTGTCCCAGTCCTCCAGGCCTCGGCTCCTCAGCTGCTCCGGCGGCTGCTCCTGGATGGTGATCTCATCCTCCCAGCGCCGCTGATTCAGCCATGTCGCCGGATGGGGGACAAACTGCCCGCCGTCGCGCTTCCATTGCCGGGATGCTTTGGCGGCCTCCACCGCCCGAACCATCTTGTCCGTCAGCTCGTCGTCCGGTCTGTACTTCGCGAAGCTCTCCTCCGCCTTGCCCTTCCCGACCTTGCGGGGGTAGACCGCCCAGAAGCGGTCAAACCGGGCTTTCATGGTCTCCGAGAGCTTGCTGATCCGGGGCGTTTTCGGCGCCTTGGCCTTGGGGCTGTCCTTTGCTGTATCGGCCTCTGCGGAGGCGGCGG
The DNA here is from genome assembly GCA_946410505.1 of uncultured Clostridia bacterium. The sequence continues at coordinate 9,955 of CAMKAP010000047.1, read as the reverse complement.
TGCTGGTCTGATACCGGTCCCAGTTGGTCAGTCTGCAATAGAGTTTTCCGTCTTCGTTGTGGGTGAAGAACGAGATCAGTCCTGCAGAGGACAGTTTTCGGAGGGTATCTTTGATCTGGCAGTCGCGCACGTCCTTGAGCGGGTACAGGGTTCGGGACAATACCTTGGGGTTGGCGACGATGTAGCCTCTGTCATCCACGGAGACCATCAGGCGGTAGAAGAAGGTTTCCTCGAAGGGCGTCAGCCGGTCGATGCTATCGCTGATCCGGATGCTTTCGCGCAGAAGTCGATCCGGCATGTTCTCACTTCCTTGTCAGGCGGGGCCGGGAGTGGCCCCGCTGTCTGTCTCAGAACGGCAGCTCCTCCTCGTCGACCCGCTCGTAGCCGGTCTGGGTGTCCAGGCGCTGCTGCTCATACTGCGGCTGTGCCGGCGCGCTCCGGGCGTTCTGTCCGCCGGAGGGCGCGCTCTGGCCGTCCTGCCTGGGCGTCAGGAACTCGACATCCTCCGCCCGGACCTCCATGCTCGCGTAGGTCACGCCGTTGCTGCCGGTGTAGGTTCTGCAGCTGACCTCGCCCACGACCGCAACCTTGCGGCCCTTGGCCAGGTACTTGCTGCAGTTTTCGCCCAGACCCCGCCAGGCAGTGACCCGGAAGTAATCGACCTCGTTCTGGCCGTTGCTTCCGCGCCCGCGGCGGTTGACCGCCACGCTGAAATCGCACACGTTGACGGTGCCGTCCTGGGTGTTCACCTGCCGCAGCTCGGGGTCTCGGGTCAGGTTGCCGATGATCGTCAGCTTATTCATGCGGTCCGACCTTTCTGGCGCTCACGTCCTCGCAGTGCAGCACGCCTATCTCGGGGGTCTGGTCGATGATGACCTTGGCCTGCTGGCGCTCGACGAAGTACTTGCGCATCCCGGTCACGAGCATCACGAGATCAGAGCTCACAAAGCCGAAAGCCTCGTTGTTGTCGATATTGCGCTTCGTGTCCTCCACGATCAGGTCGAAAGCGTAGACCTTGCGCAGCAGCTCGTCATATTCCGCCTTCGGCACCACGATGCCATCGTCAGCGATGACGTTCACGTTCAGCTTGTTTTCCATCGGTCTTCTCTCTTTCCGGGCGCTCGTACCGCGCCCATTTATCTCAGCTTGTAATCTTGTCAGGTCGATTCCTTTTCCGTCTGCAGGATGGAGGGCTTACTCATCCGCCTTGTCCACCGTCACCTTCACCGGTACGGCGCTGGCGATCATGGCCTTCAGGTCGTTCAGCTGCTTCTGCAGCTCGTTGACCTGCTTCTGCAGCTCGTCGCGTTCCTTGCGCATGTCATACATCTTGCTGCTGGCCTCGCTCACCTTCAGATCCGCGTTGGATTTCACCAGGGAGAGGTATTCGCTCAGGGTAATCGTCACCATGATCTGACCGTTGACTGCGTAATCATGGTTCAGCTCATACCGGCCGTATTGATCCTCCTTGGGCGTCTTCTCCAGATGTTCGTCTGCCGCGATGCTCTTTGCCAGTTCTTCGTTCATGGGTTTCTCCTTTCTTTTTTCGCTTATTGTTTGATTGGACTTTCATGTCAACCCATCGACAGTTTTGAGGTTCATAGTTACCGTCGACAGCGATCCTGTCCAACGTGCATGCGCCATATGCGGCATCAGGGTCATAGCCCGCCTGCATTGCCCAATCGTAGAAGGCCTTGAAGTCATGCTGCCATTCACTGCAAACAGTTATTCCGCGTCCGCCATAGTCCTTGTAGCTGCGTACTTTGGGGTTGTAGCAGCGATTCTTCATGTTGCACCACACCCCGTACAGCCTTGAATGCTTTTGCCCGTGAGTGGTAATCGAGGAAGTTCTATGCTCTTTCCCAAGGCATCCACAGCTTTGACAGTCTCCTTTTCGTAGATTTCCGGTTGTGCAAAAGACTGTTCTTCCACAATCACACAGACAACGCCATCGTCCTTGCTGTTTGCCCGTCGGTGAAACATAATTTGCAGCTCTTTCGATGACGAGCAGACGATTGTACCGTTGACCGGTCAGGTCAATTTGCATCTCCAATCTCCTTTCAGGCGTTCCACATCCTTCTTTCCAAGCGGGATCTGAAGCCCCATCTGTTCTGCGTCATCGATCAGATGATCAATTAGCCGACTCATGCTCTTGGTGTCATATGTGCTGCTGCCATAGTAGGCAAATACCAGCTTATATCCTGCAAGCTTGCTGTCGTCGATTACGTCCGCGAACCAGCCTGTTCCTTTTGCCGCCCATCTGAGCTGAAAAGTGGTGACTGCGTCCTCGCGTATTGGCAATGGTTCATATTCGCCTACGTCCCGGATAGCCTCTCGATATACATCTTCCTTGGGCTTTGGTGGATAGAGCGCATTTCCGATCTGCGTGCATAAGGCCCAGCAAAAGGCATTTGCATCTTGGCTCCGCTTTTCGCGGTGCACCTTGATCTCGATGTCGAGATCCTTGTCCTTCAGCTGATCGAATTTCTCCCGGAAGTCGGCGCTCACGGTGACGGTGATGTTCTGCGTCCGGTCCCGGTTCATGGTGAGATCCTTCAGCTTGCCTCTCACGCCACCGCCCACTTTTCGATGTACAGCTGTTTCAACTCCGGCTCCGTCTCCAGCCAGGCGATCCAATTCTGCAAGTGTGTCTGCACCGGGATCGTGTTCCGCTGAGTGTATCCCTCTGTGTAGAGCGAACAGCCGTCAGAGACCAAATACACGAACTGCAGCGCTTCCGGGACGCAGTACAGATAAATCGGGTGCTGAGGAGAGTACAGGTAGCTCCCAGCCAGATCCAGCCCGTTAAAGTTTTTCGCCTTGAATTTGATGTCGAAGATTGTGCCCGCCTTCAGGACGTCGATCCTGCCGTTGAGCCAGAAATCATGCCCGTCGACCGTGATGTCTGCGTGAATCGGGACCTGCCACTGTCCGCCCTGGACGATGGAGGCGATGCGCCCGGCTCCCTCCTCCCATTCCTTGTGATAGCCTGATCCGAGCGCGTAGCGGTTCGCCCGAGCCCATACCTGGTTTTCAAAGTCCAGGCCCAGCTGCATGTTTTCGTTTGGCGGGCGTTTCTCCCGGCGGAGCGTGGAGATGAACTCCTCCCGCGCTTCGTCCGCCTGATCGATGCCGGCGGCGAACGTGTGTAGCCAGCTGTCCAGCAGGGTTTTCGTGATCTCTGTTCTCACTTGGCATCACCGGCCTGAACATATGCGCCGCTGGCCTTGTCGTATGTATAGCCCAGCTCCTTGCATTTTGTGTTCAGCATCATGGCTGATTCGGTCTTGCTGGTCAGCGCATGCTTCAGCTCCTTCAGCTGTTTCACACAGCTGTTGGCCTTTTCGAGGCTGTCCACGTTGTCCACCATCTGCTTAGCCGTGTCCATTGCGGCCTGGTAATCCGTCATCATCGCCCCGACCGCGTCATTCTCGGCCTGCATCGTGGCCCGCGCCTTGGTAAAGAGGTTGACGAGGAAGTTGTTGCTGATCGCGCCGTTGAGCGTCGGGATCTCCATGCGCCCCTCAATGCCGTGGCAGCCCTTGGCGGGGCTGTCGTCGTCAGGCGAGAAGTTGATGTACCGCTTGCCACCCTGCATCGACATGTAGCCGCCGAAGTCAATCCCTGTCCATACCGTGTTTTTGAAAGCGCCCTCGCAACGGAGACGCTGGATCGGATTGCCGTCGCGGTCCTGCTTCTCGTCCGAGTGGAAGATGTACACGACGTTTTTCCCCATCACGTTTTTGATCTGGTTGACGAAGCTTTCAATTTCCGATTTGACGTAGCCGAAGCCCTTCAGACCATTCCAGGTACCGCTCTTGGTCTTGGCGTCGCTCTTCGTGCGCATCGCCCAGTCCTTCAGGTAGTCAACCAGGGCGCCGGCGGTGTCGATCACAATGGTCTTGGCTTTCTTGGCCTCCGGCGTTTTCAGGTCTAACAGCACCTCCTCGTAGGTGGACGCGCTCAGCACGCTGGCGTTCAGACGGTGCAGCGGGTTCGTTCGGCCGATTCCGTGCTCCAGGTCAATGATCAGCGTGTCAGCGCCCATGTTGCCGTCGCTCAAGGCCAGCGTGGTCTTTCCAACGCCGGGGTTGCCGTAAAGGATTACCCCGAAGTTCTGCTTGCTAAAATCCAGTTCGTAACCGTGTTGAATCATAGGTCTTTCTCCTTCCTTCAGATCCTCTTCATGATCTCTGCCGGCTCAGCTTTCGCAAGACGGCTGATCCAGGCTTGCGCGTCCTGCACGGGGATCAGGATACGCTTTCCGTCACGCCAGGCGGGCAACGGATCTTTTTCCCGTTCAATCCAGCGTGTGATGATGATCGGCGCGACACCAAACGCCGCAGCGGCTGAATCCTTGCTGTACGCAATCGGGATAATCGGCTGGTTCGCTTTCATGGTTTCACTCCTCTTGGTCGGTATAGTCACAGGCCTCCACCGCCTTGATGCAGCGGTCGCAGCCGATGATCTCGTGGTAGCCGGAGAGGTAGTACGTCTCCGGGTGCTCGTATCCGCAGACCGGACAGCCCGGCTGCGGGACGAAGGGGATGCCGTTGGTCTCCGCGTCCTGAATCCAGGGCGCGTCTGGCAGGTCATGCATCATGGTGTGTCTCCTCCCACTCTTTGAGCCGCTTGATGACCCTCTGCGACAGCTGCACGCCGTATTTCTCCGGGTTTTCGGCCTTGGAGAGCAGCTGCTTGTCGAAGCCCGGACACAAAGGGCGAATCAGCTCGACCATCTCGGTGCTTTTCAGCCCGTTCCGCGTGTGAAAGTCCTTGAGCCAATTCGCCCTCTTGACGGATCTGGTGACCCGTGCTATCATGGGGTCGTGCTCATTGCGGTACGGCTTTGCAGCACCGCCTCGGCCCTTATGCACGCGACCGAGGCTTTTTTCGTGCTCATTTCTCATGCGGTTTCCCTCCGGCGGGAGGAGCGCAGAGCGGCGGCCAGCTCCAGGACGAGCGTCCTGTGCGTCGGGATCGTGAGCATCCAGCGCACCATGCGCAGGGTGTCAGCAGCCAGGCGCTCCACCTCGTCCGCCGGGATCGCGGCGGGATCGAAGCGGACGGCCTGAATCTCTCCCGATTGCCGGTCAGCCATTGGCGGGGGCCTCCTTCTCTTTCTCGTTCTCTTCGGGCCGGGCGTCTCCGGTGGCGGCGGCACAGCGTACACCTGCCGCCAGACCGCGGGCGAAGGCTTCGGCCTGCGCCTGAAGGTTCGGGGGAAGTTCCTGCATCTGTCTCATGATCTCGCCCTTTTCCTGATCGCTCATAGTCTCACCATCCTTTCTGGCAGGTGCTTTCGTGTTTAAGTTATCCTGCAAGACACATAATAATATCTTGCAAGACATTTGTCAAGTGTAAATTTCAAATTTTCTATCTTGCAAGATATTTTTCTATGTGATATACTGACGGCGAGGAGGTGACACCATGGATTCGATAGGCGAGCGGATTAGAATGCTCCGCAAAGACAGGAACGTCACTCAGGAGGATCTCGGCAAAATGCTGGGCGTGCAGCTGGCCGCCATTTCCAAGTATGAAACCGGTCGAGTCATTCCGGACGAGAAGACGATCAAGCTCATCTGTGCCGAGTTCCACTGCATGTATAAATGGCTGACCACAGGAGAAGGCCCGATGTACGAGACCACGGGCGACAGTCTGATCGACAAGTATGCTCCTGATGCAGACGATCATCTGAAAGACGTATTCCGTGAATTGTCGCAAATGCCGCCGGAAGCCTGGGCAGCGCTTCGCGATTTCATGACCTACATCGTGGATGCCGTCGATCAGGCGAGAAGCGATCAAAGCAAAGAACCTTGAAAACAAAAAAGAGGGACACCCCGCGAAGGATGTCCCTCTTTGTATTTCCGGTCAGCGTGTGTCACGCTCAGACGTGGCCTCGGTGACGAAGATCCTGTTTGCCAGGCTCAGCACACGCAAAATCTGTCGGACGCTCAGCCGCTCCAGCAGCCAAACCACCTGGTCAATGAGATCCGCCTTATTCAGTTTCATACCATCTGCACCTCTGGTTTTGATACTCACCGGTGGCGGAAACTATTGTAGCAGGCTTTGACCAATCTGTCAGGTTTTCGTGATTGTTTTTTACAAAGTGTGAGGAGGTATACCATGAGCAAGAAGATCCAGTGTCCCCGCATCACCTGCCGCAGCACCGACGTGGAGCCGGTGGGCGTCCAGAAAAAGGCCGGCCTTGTCAAGGGTGCCGTTGGCGGCGCTCTCCTGGGCCCGTTCGGCGCGGCCGCCGGCCTGATGTCCGGGAAGAAGGAGGCCACCTTTTACTGCAAGAAGTGCGGCCACACCTTCACCGTGAAGCTGTGAGGTTTGTCAGTGAGATGGGCGGCAGCTGCGGCGCTGAGGTGCAGGCTTCGGCTGCCGCCCCAGGAGGATCACGAGGAGGATCATGATGCGTATCATCGGAGTATCATCGCGTTAGAGAGAAAGAAAAGAACCAAAAGAAAGAGAGAAGAGTGTATGTATATTATATATCTCTCTCTTTATGTACTATACTCTCTATCTCGTCTTATATCTCTCTTATTGTACTATATCTCTCTCTTATAGATATATCCTACAGTAAGAATATGAGCTGTATATAATATCGTATAGAGAACAAGTAGGTAAATATCTTATACAATAAACATAACTATGCAAGTAACTTACATAGTACCAGCACAAAGGAATGATACTCGAATGATACTCGATGATACGCGAATGATACGCAATGATCCTCGGATGACACGAAGGGAGGAATGACAGCGTGCCCAAGGACAAGGCGCAGCCGCGCAAGCTCGCCGTCATCTACGCCAGGTACTCATCGCACACGCAGCGGGATGTCTCGATCGAGCAGCAGGTCAGGGTGGACCAGGAGTTCGCCGAGCGGCAGGAGCTGCAGATCATCGGCGTCTATGCCGACCGCGCGCTCACCGGCACCAACGACAACCGGCCGGAGTTCCAGCGCATGGTCAACGACGCGAAGAAGGGCGCCTTTGACTATGTCATCGTGTACTCCCTGGACCGCTTCGCCCGCGACCGCTACGACAGCGTCGTGTACAAGCGCATCCTCAAGGACAACGGCGTCAAGGTGCTGTCGGCCATGGAGAACATCAGCGATGATCCGACCGGCGTCCTCCTGGAGTCCATGCTGGAGGGCCTGGCCGAATACTACAGCCGGGAGCTCTCCGCCAAGATCCGCCGCGGCCTGACCGACAATGCACGCAAGTGCATGGTGGTCACCAACGTGCCCTTGGGCTACACCAAGGGGCCGGACGGGAAGTATGCCATCGTCCCGGAGGAGGCCGCCATCGTGCGCGAGATCTTCCGGCGCGTGCTGAACGGCGAGCAGATCATCGCCATCGCCCGGGATCTCAACGAGCGCGGCATCCGCACCAAGCGCGGCAGGGAATGGGGCCGGACGTCCTTCGAGACGATGCTCTCCAACGAAAAGTATGCCGGTTATTACATCTGCGGAGATCTGAGGGTCGCGGGCGGCATCCCGGCGATCATCGACGAGGAGACCTTCCGCGCCGTCCAGGAATACCTCAAACGAAAAAAGAACCCGCGGAATGCTCCGATCGGGAAGAGGAGGGAAAACAGCGTGTATCTGCTCACAGGGAAAGCATACTGCGGCGAGTGCAAGGCCCCGATGATCGGGCGCTCGGGCACCAGCCGAAACGGCCAGCTCCATGCCTACTACGTCTGCAAGCAGCGCGACACCGAGCATGCCTGCCGCAAGGAGAACATCACCCGGGAACGCGCGGAGTACATGGTAGCCAGGGCGCTGAAGGAGTACGTGCTCCAGGACGGGATGATCGAATGGCTCGCAGACAAAACCGTCGAGTACCAAGATAAACACGCGGAGCCGGTCGAGCTGCAGCTGCTCCGGAAAGAGCTCAAGCAGGTGGAAGCCGGCATTGCCAACCTGGTGCGCGCGATCGAGCAGGGCATCATCACATCCTCCACCAAGGAGCGCCTGGAGGAGCTGGAGGCGCAGCGGTCCGAGCTGACCGGGAAGATCGCCCTGGCCACCAAGAACAGCCTGGACAGCATCCCGCGGGAAATGATCGTCGCGGCCCTCTCCCTCGTCCGTGCCGGCGACCTGGAGGACAAGCGCTACCAGGAGCTGCTCTTTGACATGTTCCTTCGCCGCGTGTACTTCTACGACGATCGCATGCGGTTGGTGTTTAACTACACGCCGCCGGGCGGCCCCGACAGCACAGACATCCCCTTTGATATCGACGACACCGAGGAGCAAGCCGACACCAGTGTTCGCGCAGACTCCGGTATGCTCCACCACTCCTTCGCTGGACGAACACCGACGATCTACATGGTCTCTGGACTGTTTGTTCTCGAAGTCGCATATGCTGATCTCAGATGATCGGCGCAAAAGGCTGTGTTCCAGACATGGAGCATGGCCTTTTTTTATTTGGACGCGCTACAACCCCGAGAATTTGCGTTCTAAGGCCCTTCAGGCTTCGGATGGGGAAATTATCGTCCGAGCGCCCAGGACGCGAAATTCCCTTGTTGCAACTCGCGACAGCACGCCTCACGATGGACGGAACGAAAAAGGCCGGAGATTTACTCTCCGGTCTGTTCCTTTTGGCGGATGTCCTCCGGCGTGAAAACCAGCTGGCTGCCGTCCGGGTAGATGAGTGCCAGGTGGCACCCGGTGAACTCCGCTATCCTGATCAGGTCGTCGGCTGTGAATCTGTTGAGGCTCATCTTGTTGTTGATCGCCTGGGTGGAGGTGCCGTAGATCTCAGCCAGGTCTTTCTGCTGTTTCCCGGCCAGGGTCAGCGCGGCACGGATTTTGTCTGATACCATGGTTGTCCCTCCCTTCGTCGAGATGATACACCATTGCGGTTATGTTTGTCAATAAAAAAGTGAGATTTTCCACTTTTCCCTATTGACAAACATAACCGGCAGGGTGTATTATATCATCGTACCGATGAGGTACACAACAAAACGACCACCGCGAGGAGGACACAACCATGATGAAGCTGAACGCGATCCAGTTTGCCGCCGGACTGAGTGTTGACCTGAGTGACGAGATTGACGAGCTGCGCGATATGGTGTACGAGTGCGGCAAGGACAGCAGCAAGATCGACGAGGCCGTCAATGCCTACAAACATCTGCACAGCTTCCTCCAGGGCATCGAGTACATCCTGGATTACTTCGAGGAGAGCGAGGATCGCGAGCAGCTGAAGGAGCTGCACGCCAAGCATTGGAGCAGCGATCTGCAGGAGCTCTGGGCGCCGCTGATGATGCTCAAGTGGACCCGGGATCTGAACGAGAACGTGACCGTCCGAACCTGCTACGCCGTCGACAGAACGGTCACCTACGAAGTGACCGTCGGCAACAGGAACACCGAGACCTTCCAGCGCACCTATCAGGTGCTGGACTACCTGAGAGGCCTGGAGAAGTAAGAACAGACGCCCACGCCGGGGCGGGCCAAAGCCCCGGCAAACGAGAGGAGGACGCGAGAATGATCAAGCTGAACAGACAGGTCGAATCCTTGGAGGATGTCATCAACAGGCTGGAGCTGAAAATCGAGGAGCTCGAAGAGAAGAAGCAGGCGATCATCGACAATGCTTGTGATCACGGACGCGAGATCACCGATGCGGAAGAAAGGCGCATGGATGCCATCGACGAGAAGATCGACGAGCTGAACGAGGAAGCCGACAGCGTGCAGAACGCGATCGACTACCTGCGGGACTACACGGACGACTAAGGCAGAAAGGAGCCGACACCATGTACAAGCTGAGGACAGACATCACAGGCCGCGACGGACTGACAAAGTCCTACGACGGGACGCAGCGCTTCGGGACGATCGACGAGGCCAGGGAAGCTGCACAGGCCGTCCGCAGTGGCCTGTACGAGGATTACAGCAACTACACGATCAAGGACTTCGCGGTGGACATCATCCCCGCGAACGACTGAGAAA